>JBGTAU010000426.1:0-8617 GCA_041749675.1 Rhizobiaceae bacterium
CCTGTCCAGACGCCAAATGTCGAATTATCCGCCGTCACCGGCCACAGGCGCGGCCCGGAAACATAGTTCATCCACGGGATTTCCGATTTGGTGATGCGGTAGAGGAAAGACCGCGTCTGGTCGCAGAGCGACAGCAGTTCTTCGTTGAGATGGCCGTCACCAAAGTAAAAATCACGCACGCCGGACACCTTGTCGGAGCGGGCTTTGCCGAGCATCTTCATCTTGGTGATTTCATCATGCCAGCCGCCCATGCCGGCAAAGTCGCGCATGACTTTCCAGACATCCGCGACCGGGGCCTTCATGACTCGCGAGGTCCAGACCTTGTTCGGCGCCCAAGCCTTCCAGCGCTCTGCGCCAACCGGTTTTGACGGCTTTTCGCGCTTGATCTTTTCGTTCAAGGCCTTCCAACCGGCGGCGAAAACGTCGCTTGAAATGATATCGACATATTTGCCCTCATCGCCCGGCGCTTCGTCGAACACAGCCTCCCATTCGGCGAAGGTCTGGTCGGTGTGCGTCACCGGCATCAGCCGGACCGTGGCGATATAGTTTTTAACTGGAAAGGCCGGCTTTTCGAAATTGTAGGCAAAGGTGTGATTGGCGTCATCCAGCGTCAAAAGCCGCTCGCGGATGTGGCCGCCATCCTTGGTGTGGAACGAGCGTACGCAGCCGACCACGTCCGGGTCCAGCCCGCCCTCAATCTTTGAATCGGCAATAATCGGCACCCAATCCGGCAAGCCGTTGAAATTGCGGATCAGGCTCCAGACGGTTTCAACGGGAGCCTTGATGATGGCGCTTGCATAGGCGCGAGCCATGATGGTGATCTCCTTAAAACGAAATGGATTTGAACGATTTGGTTTGTGCGGTCAGGGCGATTTCCGTCGGCAGACGCTCCATCGAACTAGCACCGTAGAAGCCGTGCACATGCTGCGAATTCTTGAGGATGTATTCGGCATCGGACGGCGAGGAAATGGGGCCGCCGTGGCAGATCACCATGATGTCCTTGCGCACTTTCATGGCCGCTTCCGCCCATTCATCGATGATGGCCGGGCACTGTTCGAGCTTCACTGCCGTCTCGGCACCTATGGTGCCGCCGGTGGTCAAGCCCATGTGCGGCACGATGATGTCAGCGCCGGCCTTGGCCATCGCCACGGCTTCGTCGGCAGAAAACACATAAGGCGTGGTCAGCATATCGCGCTGGTGCGCCTTGGCGATCATGTCCACCTCAAGGCCGTAGCCCATGCCCGTTTCTTCAAGGTTGCGCCGCATGATGCCATCGAACAGGCCGACCGTCGGGAAATTTTGCACTCCGGAAAAACCCATTTGCTTTAAGCGGTCGAGAAGATCATCCATCAGGGCAAATGGATCGGTACCGTTGACACCGGCCAGCACCGGCGTGTGCTTGACGACGGGCAAGACTTCCCGCGCCATTTCCTGCACGATGTCATTGGCGTTGCCATAGGCCATCAGCCCTGCGAGTGAGCCACGACCGGCCATTCGATAACGGCCGGAATTGTAGATGACAATGAGGTCAATACCACCCGCCTCTTCGCACTTTGCTGAAAGTCCAGTCCCCGCCCCGCCACCGATGATCGGTTGACGGCGGCGCACCATGTCACGGAATTTTTCGAGGAGTGCTGATCGTTCAATTCTGGCCATGCTGTCTCACGCTATTTCCCTGAATGCCTTGACAACCGCTTCGGCGAATTGGGGGCTGTTGATGTGGTCGTCCACTTCGATCAATTGGCGATTGGCGGACGGTTTCCATCCAGAGCGAATGGCGACAAACAGAGCCTTGTCCGCATCTGGATCGTGGAACGCCAAGCCTTCGGTGTCAATCGCCGAAACTCCGCGCAGCGGCAACAGGAACCTCACCGGACCTTGCATCCGGTTCAATCGCTCGACGATCCATCTGCCAATGGCTACATTCTCTTCCGCCGTGGTGCGCATCAGCTTGACGGTTGCGTTGTGAACGTGGAATTGCCTTCCTGCATATTTATCGGGGATTGTTTCCCGAGCGCCGAAGTTGACCATGTCGACAGCGCCGACAGACCCAACATAGGGGATTTTTGATCGTAATACAGCGCCGAACCGGTCATCGGTGCAGGGCAGTATGCCACCAAAAAGATGATCGGCGACTTCGGTTGTGGTGATGTCAATCGTGGCTGCGAGATAGCCAGAATCGATCAGCTTCTCCATGCATTGGCCACCTGTGCCCGTGGCGTGGAATACGAAGCATTCGCACGTCTCGTCCAGCATCTGGCGAATTTGGCTGACACAAGCTGTCGTGACACCGAACATGGTCATACCGACAGGCAACTTGCCGTCGCTGACTTCGGGCACCGAATTCAAGACCATGCCTGTGATGGCATGCGCGGCGTTGCCGATCACTTTTCTCGAAATGGCGTTGAGGCCGGCAATATCGCTGACAGAGTGCATCATGGTTATATCAGACGGGCCGACAAATGGCGCGACGTTGCCGGAGGCAAGCGTGGAAACCATCAGTTTCGGCAAGCCAATCGGCAGCGCGCGCAAGGCGGCGGTAACTATGGTCGAATTGCCCGATCCGCCCATGCCAAGAATGCCGGCAATGTCGTTACGAGACAACATGAAACGGGTGAGCGCCTCGGCCATCGCAGTCACGGCCTGGCCACGATCCGTGAGGCCCAAAACAGCTGAAACGCCGCCGGAATGAAATCCGGCAACAATGTCCGGGCCTATGTCGGCCGCAAATTGGCCGGGGCCCGTGGAGACATCGACAACGACAGCTTTAGCACCGGCCTTCCTGATCAGATCCGCGGCATAATGAAGTTCCGGCGCCTTCGTGTCGCACGTGCCGACAACGTAGATGCGCTGTGGCTGGGTCATTGCGCTTTAGCCCAACCGGTCTTCATTTGTTTGAGTCCTTCGCGGTAAACGCTTTCGCGCGTCGGGAAGAAGTCGCGCCACACGCGCGTTGCCGCCGCCAGCTCGGGCATTGCCCGGCCAAAGGCCTCTATAGTGATCCAGTCATCATATTTTGCAGCGCGAAGTGCCTTGTACGTTGCTTCCCAAGGCACATGGCCCTTGCCAGGCGTGCCGCGGTCGTTTTCCGAAATGTGCACATGGATCATGTGCTTCTTGATTGTTTTTATCGCCTTAACCGGATCTTTCTCTTCAATGTTGGCGTGAAACGTATCGTACATCGCCTTCACCGCCGGATGATCAACCTCATCCAGATAATCGGCCAATTGCTCCATGGTGTTGAGGAAATAGCATTCAAACCGGTTGAGCGCCTCGAGAGCAAATCGCACTTTCTTCTTGGCGGCATAATCGCCAACTTTGCGGTGGAATGAAATACCGTGTTTGCGCTCGGTGGCAGTGGCAGCATTTCCAGAGAAATAGCCGAGTTCTGAATGCATCGGTCCGGCAAGAATGTTGGCGCCAAGCGCTGACGTGCAATCAATCACCCACTTGGTGTAGTCTACCGCGGCCTGACGTGCCGCTTTGTCTGGTGAAAGAGGATTTTTATCCGATGGTCCGATGACACTGACGACACTGCGCTCCAAACCCAACCGGTCAAGCTCAGCGCCGAGCATCGCGTAGTGATCCGGCGTGCCTTCAAAAATAGGGATTTCAACAGTGTCATAGCCGGTTTTTTTGAGATCCTTCAAAATCGGGAAATGTTCGACCGTGACGTGGGGTGTCCACAACAACAGGTTTATTCCGGTTTTCATTGCCTTTCCTCCCAGAAAGCTTTTCCGAGCAAATGCTCAATCGAATTTAGTACTCAATAGGTGGCCCGGCCTCCAGATACATCAAACACGGCACCGGTGGAGAATGAGCACTCTTCGCTTGCTAGCCAGCAGACGAGATTTGACACTTCATCGACTGTACCGAAACGTCCTCGCGGGATTTTGGACAGCATGAAATCAATGTGACCTTGCGGCATTTGATCAAAAATCGGCGTACGGACGGCAGCGGGTGTGACAGCGTTTACCGAGATATTGTTCTTGGCCACTTCCTTGGCCAACGATTTGGTCATTCCAATGACAGCTGCTTTTGAGGCGGAGTAGCCCGAAGCATTCGGGTTGCCTTCCTTCCCGGCAATCGAGGCAATGTTAACGATCCGGCCATAGTCTTGCGCAATCATCAGCGGAATGACGGCCTGGTTGGTGAAGAATGTACCATTCACGTTGATAGCCATCACCTTCATCCAGCCATCAATCGGAAATTCTGCAAGCGGTACGGTTGGGCCGGTGATGCCCGCGCTATTGACCAGAATGTCGATACCGCCAATTGCTGCTAGCGTTTCTTTCACTGCGTTCTCAACGGAAGCATAATCGGAAATATCGACGGTGATTCCGCCGTTCAAATCCCAGACAGCGACTTGCCCGCCTTCGGCTCTGATCCGGTTTGCTACCGCTTCGCCTATGCCCGATGCGCCACCGGTGACAACAGCCCTACGTCCAGAAAATCGCATTATAGTGCCTTTCATTTAACACAGGTCTCATTCTATGCAGACAAGTTCATCCCTGAAGCCGCATCAAAAAAGTGGGCTTTTTGCGGATCAACCCCAAACTTCACTTTGGCATCAACAATCGTTTGCATCTTGGAAGAGACAGTCGCCTTCAACAATGTATCTGCGACCCGAAGCGTGATAATCTTTTCCATCCCGTGATTTTCTACATCATGGATCACAGCTTCAACCGGCCCATTTGGACCCACTTCGACGTCTTCCGCACGGATACCTACAGTTACCGACGCACCTGCGGTTTTGGCTGGCAACAGCAATTTTTGCGCCCCGTCAAATAGGCTGCATTGACTGCCTGACACTGAGCCCACAAGCATGTTCATGGAAGGCGAGCCAACGAAGCCGGCTACAAACAAATCGCGCGGGCGATTGTAGATTTCCCAAGGCGTTCCCACTTGGACCAATTTTCCCTTGTTGAGCACCGCCACCTTGTCACCCATCGACATGGCTTCCACTTGATCGTGAGTCACAAATATGAATGTTGCCTTCAATCGGATTTGCAGTTCTTTCAGTTCCGAGCGTAATGCTTCGCGCAACTTGGCATCAAGATTGGAGAGCGGTTCATCCATCAAGAAGGCGCGCGGCTCACGTACAATGGCACGACCAATTGAGACCCGCTGCATTTCGCCACCCGACAAGCGGTCCGTCTTGCGGTCCATCAGATGTGTTATTCTCAATGTCTTCGACGCCTGATCAACACGCTGATCAATTTCGGTCTGTGTGAAATCGCGCGTGCGCGAACGCAGCGGGAATTCCAGATTCTGGCGCACGGTATAACGCGGGTAGAGAGAATAATACTGGAATACTAAAGCCACATCACGCTCTGCCGCGGTGCGGTCACGAACATCTTCACCGCCGATCTCGATGGATCCACTGTCAGGCGCATCGAGACCCGCTATTAGGCGCAAGGCCGTAGTTTTACCCGCTCCCGTTGGACCGAGCAAAACAAAAAACTCGCCGTCGGCAACGTCAATCGACAAGGCATCCAATGCAGTGTTGTTTCCAAACCTCTTGGTGACCGAATGAAATTTAATGTGCGCCATCACCAAGCCTTATGTGCAGGGAATCGCCTGATTTGGTGTTAAACAAATGGGTTTGCGCCGGATCAAGTCGCGCCCATACTTTCTCGCCCGCTTTGCTGGCAAAGCCGCTTTTTGTTCGTGCGCGCAGGATAGATACGCCAAACTTCAGGTCAACAATGTCATAGGCGCCGAGCGGTTCTATGAGGTGAACATGTGATGGGACATATCCATCCCGCGCTTCGCGCGAGAGAAGCACGCCTTCAGGCCGGATACCAAGGGTTAAATCGCCAACACCTGCCGGTGAAGCGGCAATTTGTGCCGCAATTTCTGACGGAAACTCAAATGCCGAAGCATCGTCATACAGGCTCACTTGCATCGATTTTCCATCCGATTTGATCGTGACCGGAGCGATGTTCATGACTGGGCTGCCAACAAACTGCGCCACGAATAGGTTAGCCGGACTGTGGTAGACTTCATCTGGAGTGCCGACTTGCTGCAAGATGCCGTCATTCATGATTGCGATACGGTCGGCCATGGACATGGCCTCAACTTGATCGTGGGTGACGTAAACAGTCGTTGCTTCATTTTCCAAGTGAAGGCGCTTCAATTCGGTGCGCATCTCTTCGCGCAGCTTGGCGTCCAGTGCGCCCATTGGCTCATCCATCAGCATGGCTTTGGGCCGACGCACCAACGCCCGGCCTATGGCCACACGCTGCATGTCACCGCCAGCCAATGACGATGGGCGTTTGGCAAGCAAATGTTCGATCTGCAGCGAACGCGCGACAGCCCGGACTTTTTTGTCGATGCTGTCTTTGCTCTCGCTCATCGCACGCAGTGGGAACGCTATATTATCGTATGCCGTCAAATGCGGATACAAGGCGAAAAGTTGGAAAACAAAGGCAATGTCGCGGTCGCCTGCTTCAAGGCTTTGCACCTGCTTGCCATCAATCAGGATTTCGCCCCTGTCGATTTCCTCCAACCCGGCGATTGCACGCAGGGTGGTTGTCTTGCCGCAACCGGACGGTCCAAGCAACACAACAAACTCGCGATGTTTGATCGTGAGATTGAGCTTGCGTATGACATAGGCGGGCCCGAAAAACTTCTCGATGTCTTTGAGTATGATCTCTGCCATTTGCGACGTTTAATCCTTGCCCGGTAGCGGTTTGATTTTTGAGAAAATATTAAATCCGATTAGGCCGATTAGAATGATCGTGACGCCATAGCTGTGCAGTGTCAGATTGATCGGTTGGCAAAGTGCCACGATCCCGAATACCATGGTCCAGATCGAAGCCGGTTCAAAATATTTCACACTCATTTCACGGAAACTCATGGGTTGCTCCTACTTGCGGATCGCGCCGAATGTCACACCGCGCAAAAGATGGTTGCGCAAGAGGAATGTAAACACGGCGACCGGGATGATGAAAAGCAGCGTTCCAGCCGCAATGACTGTCCAGTCAATCAGTCCGGAACCGACTTGGCTGGGGATAAACGGCGGCGTTGTTTGCGCCCGACGGTTGGTCATGATCAACGCGAAGGCGTATTCATTCCAAGCTGTGATGAAGCAAAACACGGATGTGGCGGCAATGCCGGTCACCGCTTCCGGCAAAACAATCTTGAAGAAGGATTGCATGCGCGTGTAGCCGTCCACCAGCGCTGCCTCTTCATACTCTTTCGGAATTTCATCTATGAAGCCTTTCATCAGCCAAACCGAAAAAGATAGGTTGAATGCCGTGTAAAGAATGATCAATCCAATATGTGAATCATTGAGACCGACCACCCGGTACATAAGATACATCGGGATGGCGACTACAATGGGCGGTAACATGCGCGTGGACAAGATGAAGAACAGCCAATCCGCCTCTCCCGGCATTTTGAAGCGAGAAAAGCCATAGGCGGTGATGGTTCCCATGGAGACCGCTATAAACGTACTGATGATGGCAACGATCAGACTGTTCATGAAGCGGTTTGGATATTGCGACATCTGAATATTTTTGCCGACCCGCAATATGCGTTCGCCGCCATCGTAGATCCGTTGTTCATACCAGGGAGCCGCTTCATACACAGCCGGATCTACTGGCTTGGTCAGTTGCACACGCTTGGTAAATAACTTGATGAAGGGTGTAATTTCCGGCTGGAAGAATACGGTTGGCGGCACTGTGGTGGCCAGACTACGCGGTTTGAACGCAGTCGAGCCAATCCAATACAGTGGCGATAAGAAAGCGATCGCAATCACCAGCACAGCCGCAATAGCGATGCGGTTCATAGTCTTTTTGCGCGAAGAGGTAACGACAGCCATATCTAGCGCTCCTTCGCTTTGTTGAGGTATTTGACGTAGATATTGGTAATAGCCAACACCATCACCAGAACGATGTAGGCGAGTGCGCAGGATTTACCGGTTTGCCATTCCTGAAATGCAAATTTGTAAAGTTTTATAGAGACCAGTTCAGTTGTCGGCTGGGTGGATAAAATATAGGCGATATCAAAAGTCTTGAACGCCTCCATTGTGCGGAAAATCAATGCTATCAAAAGCAGGGGCGCGACGAGCGGCAATGTGATGCGCGAGAATGTGTACCAAGTTCCAGCCCGATCAATTGCGGCGGCTTCATATAAATGTTGGGGAACGGCGGACAACCCAGCTAGTGACAACAACATTACAAAAGGTGCCCACATCCAGATGTCTGTTATGGCTACAGCGTAGAGCGCTAGATCCGCATTGGACAGCCAAGCGAGATCGCCAAGGCCTAGAACGTAATTCAGGGGTCCCCATGAGGGATCGTACAACAATCTCCAAAACAGGCCAACCACGGCCGCGGACATCATCATGGGCAGCATCAAGAGTGTTGTGATCAATCCTTTTCCAGGAATTTTACGATTGAGCAGCAGGGCCAACCCAAAACCGATCACCATCTGACCGGACACCGACACCATTACATATTTTGCGGTGACCCAGAAATTATTCCAAATGCGCGGATCATTCAAAAGCTCTCGGTAATTAGTGAGGCCGATAAACTTGGCCGGCTCATTCACCGAAGCACGAAAGTCCGTGAAAGAATAACCGAGCGAATAAATCAATGGAAAAACATTA
>JBGTAU010000427.1:0-2106 GCA_041749675.1 Rhizobiaceae bacterium
GCTTGGCTCAAGTGCAAACGCGTCAGTGTGAATACGGTAGATCTCAGCGTCGGGCTTTATCACACCCACTTCGCCCGAAACTGTCACACCGCGGCTTTCGCTCAGGAACGGGTATATGTCTTGCGCCTCGCGGAATGTATCGGCGGCGAAGTTCGTTAGCATGGTGACATCGACGCCCGTAGCGATCAGCGCGCGCAGTATTGTTACACTATCATCAATGCTCGAAGCCACCATTTCGCGCCAATATTTGCGAAAGGCGCGAATGTTGGTCTCATGATGTGGATGCTGCGCAATCAGCAAACCTTCCGCCTCCGCCCAATCGCGCCCGCGGTCTTGTTCAACATTCCACGCGCCGGCGCAAATCGTACCAAGAAAATGCGCCCGCTGAGCGGCATCTGGAATCAATCGCCTGAACGGAATTTCAGGATCATAGGTGATCAGCACTTTGCCGATATCGAACACAACATGCTTGATTGTCGTCACGGCTTCACCTTTCGCGTGGCATCTGGAATGGCAATCTCGATGGCCTTTTTGAACACAGTCGGCAAGGCCTCATGTGGCAAATCAGCGGGATCAGACCACCAATGGTTTTGCATAAGTGAACCTGTCGGAATTTCTGCGCGGTAGACAATCAACTCAAGCTCGAAATGCGTGAAAACATGGCGCACAGTGCCTGCCATCTCCCAATCAGCGATCAGTGGTGCAGCCTCAATGGATAGCTCGCCATCTTCGCGTGCAGTCCATGCCGTCGTTGGCACGCAACTCATCCCCGCCAGCAGCCCCTTGTCCAAACGTTTTGTGAGCAAAACCGCCCCGTCGGCGCTGTAGGCAACAAACGCCGCGCCCTTTCGTTGTGGTTTGGTCGCTTTCGCTAGTTTGAACGGATAGCGCTGCGGATCATCAATTTTCAGCGCTTGGCAATCATCTTTAATCGGACAAAGTATGCATTTGGGCTTGCGCGGCGTACAAATCGTTGCGCCAAGGTCCATGCACGCCTGTGCAAAATCACCGGGCCGGTTTTTGGGCAGCAACTGCGCAACGATTGAATAAACTTCGGCTTTTGCAGCGGGCAGGGGCGTTTTGATCGCCTCAAGGCGCGTCATCACCCGCTCCACATTGCCATCCACCACCGCCACAGGTTCATTGAATGCGATGGAAGCTATTGCTGCTGATGTGTACCGCCCAACACCCGGAAGCGCAGATAAGGCTACTGCGCTTTGCGGAAACGCGCCACCAAGCTCAAACGCGACGATGTCGGCCGCCTTCTTCAGGTTCCTCGCGCGGCTGTAGTAACCAAGCCCTGCCCACGCTTTGAGAACGTCTTCCAAATCAGCATTGCCCAATGCAGCAACGTTCGGCCAAGTCTCAGTAAACGCACGATAGAACTTCTTCACAGCCTCAACAGTCGTTTGCTGAAGCATGATTTCCGAAAGCCAAACGCGGTAGGGATCTGGCTTGATGCCTCTACGCAGCGCATCGGGCGGCACGCGCCAAGGCAAATCGCGGTGGTGGCGATCGTACCATTCAAGAAGCTTTTGGCTGATGTTATTTTTCACGAGCCGAACTTATAGCTGCGGCAAATCATTTCCAGAGTGAGATTGCTTTGCTAAGACAGTTGTCAACGCATTTCGCGTCAGGTTCCCGCAAGAAGAAACCGAAATGAAGAAACCGAATTTCAGGCCGCTGGGCGGAGCAATCGCAGCATTACTCGATCCGATTTTGGCCAAACGAACCCATGTCGATGCATCGCTTGCTTTGGCGTGGCCGGAGTTGGCTGGCGATAAATTGGCAGGCCGCACCCAGCCTTTGAAAGTGACATGGCCGCAGCGGGCAACGCCGGATGATCCGTTCAAGCCGGGCGTTCTGACTGTTGCTTGCGAAGGCGCAGCCGCGCTGGACCTGCAATACCGCACCAGTGAACTCATTGAGCGCATCAACGGATTCTTCGGTTATGCCGCCATTGCCCGCATTCGCATTGAACAACGCGCAATCGACAGCTTTAGGCCACGCGAAAAGCGATCCGCGCGCCCGGTTTCCAAAGAGGACGCCATTGAACTCCAAACAACCGTTGACAAGATTGAGGACGATGGTTTGCGCGAGGCGTTG
>JBGTAU010000428.1:0-1757 GCA_041749675.1 Rhizobiaceae bacterium
CCGAAAACAGCTGCGACACTTCTTGCGGAGTATGGCAATATAGAAACGCTGATTGCGCGCGCTTCCGAAATCAAGCAGAACAAGCGCCGCGAAGGCATTCTTGCCAACATCGACAACATTCGCCTGTCACGTGAATTGGTAACGCTCAAGCGCGATGTGCCGGATGTGACGCCGCTTGATGCACTAACGCTGGATAAGGTGAACGGGCCGAAGCTGGTCGGTTTCCTCAAAGCGATGGAATTCACCTCACTCACCCGCCGTGTTGCGGATGCGACAGGGACGGACGCTTCTAGTGTTGAACCTGCGCACGTTGTCGTGGACGGTGACAGGCACGGGCCGGATGTGAGCGAGACCGATAAGCCCGCCCCCACCGCCGAAAGCAAGCCAGCATCGAGCGCACCAAAGGCTGACGCCATTCGCAAATCTGCTGATGGTGAGTCTACACCCCAAGCCTTGGCAAAGTCCCGTGCGGACGCGGCTGTTGCTGCCAAAATCGACACCACTTCCTATGTCTGCATTCGCGATTTGGGCACGCTTAAAGCTTGGGCAGCGGAGGCGATGGAATGCGGCATCCTCGCGTTTGATACTGAGACGGATTCGCTGGATGCCCTGCAGGCCAATATTGTTGGCCTTTCGCTGGCAACCAAGGCGGGCCGCGCGGCCTATGTGCCGCTCACGCATCGAACCGGTCATGGTGATTTACTTGGCGGCGGGACCGTTGAAGGGCAGTTACCCATTCGTGATGTGCTGGCGATTTTGAAGCCGGTGCTTGAGCATCCGGCAATTCTGAAAATCGGCCAGAACATGAAGTATGACTGGCACATCATGGACCAGCTTGGTGTGACCATCGCACCTTATGATGACACGATGCTGATGTCCTATGCGCTGGATGCGGGACGCAACAACCATGGCATGGACGAGCTTTCGCAAAAGCATCTGGGCCATACGCCGATTTCGTACAAGGAGCTCACGGGGGCCGGTAAGGGCAAGCTGACATTCGATCAGGTCGATATCGCTCTGGCAACCACCTATGCCGCTGAGGATGCAGATGTGACTTTGCGGCTGTGGGAAGTGCTGAAGCCGCGCCTTGCCGCTGAAGGCATGAGCGTGGTGTATGAGCGGCTTGAGCGCCCATTAGTCGATGTAATTGTCCGCATGGAAGCGCGGGGCATTGCCATAGACCGGCAAATTCTCTCGCGACTTTCCGGTGAGTTTTCGCAAACGGCCGCGCGGCTGGAGGAAGAGATTTATATCGCAGCGGGCGAGCGGTTTAATCCGGGTTCGCCCAAGCAGCTTGGCGATATTCTGTTCGGCAAGATGGCGCTGCCGGGCGGCAAGAAAACAGCCACCGGGCAATGGTCCACATCGGCTGATGTGTTGGAGGATTTGGCGGCAGAGGGCCATGAATTGCCACGCAAGATTGTCGATTGGCGGCAATTGACGAAACTCAAGAGTACTTACACGGACGCGCTGCCAACCTACATCAACCCGCATACCAAACGCGTTCACACGTCGTTTTCGCTGGCCTCTACCACGACAGGGCGGCTTTCTTCATCCGAGCCAAATATTCAAAACATTCCAGTGCGCACCGTGGAAGGGCGCAAAATCCGCACGGCCTTTATTGCGGAATCAGGCAACGTGCTGATCTCTGCGGATTACAGTCAGATTGAACTGCGTGTGCTGGCCCACGTGGCTGATATCCCGCAACTTCGGCAGGCCTTCGCTGATGGCATCGACATTCATGCCATGACGGCATC
>JBGTAU010000429.1:0-4796 GCA_041749675.1 Rhizobiaceae bacterium
GAACTATGGGTGGCAAAAAGGTCGTAGTTGGGGTTCGGAGATTGCGGTTCCTGAAAACATTTCTTGCGCGCTTGAAGGACCAGATCAAGGCAAACCATTGGCGACTTGGGCCGACGCCGGAATTGCGCGCAGTGACAACAAAGCATTCTCAGATAATGAGATTGGTAAAGAACAATTTTTGATGGCACCGGCGGGTAGAAACGGTCCTATGTTTTTGGCAACTGCTAATTTCTATGTGATTAAGAATTATAATATCAGTGATTTGTATGCACTTTTTATCGGTCACGTTGCTGATCGAATTTCGTTCGGGGGAACGCCATTCAAAGCTGCGTGGGGCGGTGTTGATAAACTGAACCGTTCAGACATCGCAGTGATGCAAAATGCTTTGGTTGCACAAGGTTATGATGTTGGCAAACCGGATGGCCTTCCAGGATTCAAAACGCGACGTTCCATTGGCGACTGGCAAACTAAGAATAATTTGGCGGCGACGTGTTATCCGAGTGTTGCATTGAAGCGGGTGCTAAAATGAGTGCCAAAGATTTGTCGATGTACCGCGATGAAATCGATGCCATTGACGATGAAGTCGTAAAGTTACTTGCGCGCCGATTTGGAGTTGCAGCGCAAGTGGCTCGTTATAAACGAGAGCGCGGTATAGCTGTTCGATTGCAAGATCGCATTGGTCAAGTTTTGGATCGCGTTGAACAGGCTGCTAAAAATAATGGCGCGGAGCCTGAGGCAATCCGCACCATTTATCAAACTGTGATTGAAACGACCTGCCGCTTCGAAGAAGCGAGGATCAGCAATTCAAATTAGTAATTGCGCTCGATTTTGCGGCCAGCTTTGTAATCACGTGCTGAATCACGGAAGCCGAAGCCGAATGTGAGGCCTTGTGCAAAAGCAGCAACGATATTGTCGAACAGATTGGTATTACGCGGGGTATTCATGATTTTTCCTTTGAATTTGCCTATTGTATAGCCAATTGACGTAAAAATCACCAGTCATCACAGCGCAAGGCAGCCATGCGTGGCAAGCAAGGCAAAATGAATAAAGCGTTTATTTTTGCAGGTCGCTTTCTAGAGGCACTTAGCTACTCTTCACCATCAACAACCCGCAGCCTTAGCTGGCCCGTTCGCGACACTGCAGATGGTGTTTCTTTAGCCCCTTTGGTTTCGGTGGCGACCGGCACTTCGCCAAATTCCAACGCTTCTATCTTTTGACCGCGCTTGGTGACTTTAGCTGTTGAGACCAAAATATCCTCAACGTCCTTAGACGATTGCTGGAAATGGGACTGTAATTTGCGCACGCGCTCATCGACACGGCCAACGTCATCCATCAAGCGGGCAACTTCGCCTTGAATGAGATGAGCCTGTTCGCGCATGCGGGCATCTTTGAGAATTGCTTGGATGACTTGAATGGACAGCATCAACAGTGAAGGCGAAACGATGACAACACGGCTGCGATGGGCTTTTTGAACGATGGCTTCGAATTGCTCGTGAATTTCCGCGAATACGGATTCTGATGGTACAAACAGAAAGGCGGTGTCTTGGGTTTCGCCTTGAATGAGATATTTTTCGGAAATGTCTTTGACGTGAACATCCATATCGCGGCGAAACTGGCCTTCGGCAATTTTGCGCGCATCAGCGCCTTCGGCTGCGCGGATCGCATTCCACGATTCCAATGGGAACTTAGCGTCAATTGCCAAGGAGGGCGCGCTGTTTGGCATTTTGATCAGGCAGTCGGGACGCACACCTGTGGAGAGTGTCGCTTGAAACTCATAGGCCCCATTAGGAAGACCATCAGCGACAATTGTTTCCATACGCGCTTGGCCAAAGGCACCGCGGGTTTGCTTGTTTGACAGGATAGATTGCAGCGTAACGACCTGCCCTGCGAGCGAGGAAATATTGGCTTGAGCCGTATCAATGACGGCCAATCGCTCTTGCAACTTCGCTAAGTTTTCATGTGTGGATTTGGTTTGCTCAGTCATGGTTTGACCGATGCGATGGGTCATACCATCGAGCCGCTCGCGAATGGCCTGAGTCATTTCTGATTGACGCGAGCCGAAAATCTCAGCCATGGTTTGCATGCGGCCCTGCATCTCGGATTGCGATTTGAGCAATTCGGCCATGCGCTCTTCGGCCTCCCGTCCGCGTTCCTGCAGTTGATAGTCTGCAATCGCCTTGGCCTTGGATTTTCTCCACAAGGCAATCGAAAACAAAAACAGCAACAGACCGACGACAAAGGCCGCAGCGATTGCCAGCTGACCAATTGTAAAAACCATATTGCCGACGATCAAACCCGGCTGTGCAAGCAAAACATTCATATCCATGACGTGATCATAACCGATTCGGCGCATTACTACAGCACAAAGCAGGAACATTTGTTGCTCAATATCATTGACGAAAAACAACAGAATGTTTATCGAGACGCCATGTCTTTGCGCCCACTTATTCTTTTGCCCGATCCGATCCTTAAAACCAGCTCGAAGCTGGTCGAAAAGGTGGATAAGCCTTTGCTGAAACTGGCGGATGATATGCTGGAGACGATGTATGATGCGCCCGGCATTGGCTTGGCTGCAATCCAAATCGGCGAGCCGTTGCGGATGCTGGTGATTGATCTTGCCAAAGAGGGCGAAGAAAAAGCGCCACAGATTTTTATCAATCCTGAAATTTTGTCCTTCTCGGAAGAGCGCTCGGTCTATGAAGAAGGCTGCCTGTCGATCCCAGATTATTATGCTGACGTAGAACGGCCTGCTGGTGTGCGGGTTAAATACGTTGACGCTAAAGGCTTGGCTCAAGAAATCGAGGCAACGGGATTGCTGGCCACCTGTTTGCAACATGAAATTGATCATCTCAACGGTGTGCTTTTTATTGACTACATTTCGAAGCTGAAGCGGGAAATGGTGATCAAGAAATTTGGCAAAATGGCCAAACAGCATGGCACGCCGACGAAGTCCTATTCGCTTGGTTCTTGACCTGAAGCTGATAAACCCGTTTGAAGCCTGAGAACAAAAGGCTCGCACAGCATGGCATTGCGTATCATCTTTATGGGAACTCCGGAATTTGCAGCTGCGACGCTGGAAGCGTTGCATGTGGCGGGGCATGAGATTGTGTGCGTTTATTCGCAACCACCACGGCCAGCTGGACGGCGCGGATTGGAACTGGTGAAGTCTCAAGTTCAGCAAAAGGCCGAATCGCTTGGACTGGACGTGCGAACGCCACTCAATTTTAAGGACGACGCCGATGTTAGCGCCTTCAAGGCGTTGAATGCTGATGTTGCGGTTGTGGTAGCTTACGGTCTGTTGTTGCCGCTTTCTATTCTCGAAGGGACGAGGCTTGGAGCCTACAACGGCCATGCTTCGCTGCTGCCACGTTGGCGCGGGGCAGCGCCTATTCAACGCGCGATTATGGCTGGTGATGAACAGAGCGGCATGATGATTATGAAAATGGATGTCGGGTTGGATACTGGGCCGGTTGCTCTGACCAAGATTATTGACATTGATGCCAACGCCACAGCGGGCATGCTGCATGACCGATTGATGGAAACAGGCGCGGCGCTGATGGTTGAGGCCATGACGAAGCTTGAAAGCGGCGCTTTGCCTTTGACGCCTCAAGCGGATACCGGGACATGCTATGCCAAGAAAATCGACAAGGGCGAAACGCGGATCGATTGGTTGCGTTCTGCGCGGGAAATTCACAACCATGTGCGCGGCCTTTCACCATTTCCAGGCAGTTGGTGCGAAATGAACATTGGCGGAAAGCTGGAACGGGTGAAGATTTTGGAGACGGCTGTTGCCGATGGATCAGGCGTGGCCGGTACGATTTTGGATGGGCTGACAATCGCTTGCGGACAAGGGGCTGTGTCAATCATTGAGCTCCAACGCGCGGGCGGCAAGCCGCTTTCTGGATCCGATTTCTTGCGCGGTGCGGCGCTCACGAAGGTAGTTTGATGCAACGCTATAAGTTGACGATTGCCTATCACGGAGCGGCCTATTGCGGCTGGCAGCGGCAGGTGGATTTGATGTCTGTGCAGCAGGCCTTGGAAGAAGCGATAACTAGATTTTGCGGTGATGAGGTTCGCATCATTGCAGCGGGGCGAACGGATGCGGGCGTTCATGCCTCCGGCCAAGTGGTTCATGTGGACTTGAGCAAAGAGTGGCGCACCGATGTGGTGCGCGATGCGGTCAACCAATATTTGGTTCGGGAAATGATATCGGTCATTTCGGCGGAAAAAGTTGAACAAGAGTTTCATGCACGGTTTTCTGCAACATCGCGCCACTATGTCTACAAATTGTTGAACCGGCGATCGCCGCCAGTTTTCGAGCGCGGGCTGGTGTGGCATTTGAAGCGCAAAGTCGATGTGGCGGCGATGGATGCGGCGGCCAAACATTTGGTTGGCCGTCATGATTTTTCGACGTTCCGCGATGCCGAATGTCAGGCAGAAAGTCCTGTCCGCAATCTTGATCGTTTTGATGTGATTGCAGAAGGCGAGATGGTTTACTTTCACTTGTCTGCCCGAGCGTTCTTGCATCGCCAAGTGCGCTCGATGGTTGGAACGCTCGAACATGTCGGTTCTGGCAAATGGACGGCGCAAGATTTGGTCAACTCCCTTGAGGCGAAAGACCGTGCGGCCTGCGGAGCGGTTGCCCCATCAGACGGATTATATCTCGAGCGCGTCGAGTACTGATAGATTTAGCTAAAATAGTCGGCGATGAAGCGTTCGTAGACTTGTGTGAGTGTTTCTAAATCTTTGAGCGCCACGCGCTCATCAACCATGTGCATGGTTTGGCCGACGAGGCC
>JBGTAU010000430.1:0-2812 GCA_041749675.1 Rhizobiaceae bacterium
GCACCCGCCGCACTCACCAACCACGCCGGTGACATTATTGGCAACTGCGGCGTTCATCAGGTTTACGCCATCCACCACGTCGGCTGAGATGATTGAACCATTGGCAAGGTTCCAGGTGATATGTGCCATGATACTTGTCTCGCTATGCTCAAATGTAATTGATATAGAAATCGCGCAGGGCCTCGCCCTCAAGCGCTGCGGTCTTTTCAATTTCGTCGCGCTTGATGAAGATGTGATTTTCGCAGAGCAAGCGCCCGACTGCATCCATCAACGCGTCGTCTGCCTCGAGCGCGTCAAGCGCACCGCCTAGTGTTTCCGGCACGCCATCGGTGGCGTCATGTTCCACCAAGCAATCAGCGGTTTCCATGGGAGGCAGCGGATATTTATTGATGAAGCCCAGCCGCGCGGCCTGCAAGGTGGTGGCCACCAACGTGTAGGGATTGGATGCTCCATCGCCCATGCGATGTTCGATGCGGGCTTTTGGGCCGCGCTCAGCGGAAATGCGGGTAGTGACACCGCGATGATCGCCGCCCCAATTGCGCCAATAACCGGATAATGAGGATGGCTTGAGGCGCTGATATGAATTGACTGTCGGCGCGACCAGCGCGGCCATAGCTTGATGGTGATGCATGAGGCCTGCAATGCAGCCTTGCGCGACTTCGCTTAAGCGATCAGGCTCGCCGACTGCATTGTTGCCATGTTCATCTTTGAACGAGAAATTGACATGCAAGCCGCTGCCACCTTTGGACAAGATGGGCTTAGGCATAAAGGTCAAAACGATACCATATTCGAGCGCAACTTCGCGGGCCAATTGGCGAAACAAGAAGATGTCATCGACGGCTTTGAGCGCCTTGTCATAAGTGAGCGTGAATTCATATTGCGGGGTGTCGAATTCGGACGTCATGGAATCGATGGCAAAACCGAGCGCAGTTGCGCGGCTCCAAATCTCGTCCATAAAGCCGCGCGGGTCGGCAAATGGGCCGGTGGCATAGACATAGCCTTTGGGGGTTTCGTAGGGGATCAATTTGCCGTGGTCATCATATTGAAAGGCGAAGCATTCAAGTTCCAATCCGATCATTGGATCAAAGCCGAGCGCTTGCCAATCGGCGATGGCTTTCTTGAGCGCTTGACGTCCGCACGCGCCAAATGGTGCGCCGTCTTCGTACAAATCGCCGACAACGATTTTGGTATTGTCGTCCCAGCTATCGCGCACGTCTTCGCCTAAGTAGCGCACTTCTACGTCCGGTAAGCCTTCGAGCACTTTGGAGCCGGGCGATGGGATGAGGTCACGGTCATAGGTAACGCCAAAGGTGCTTTGGCAGACGCGGGTGCTGTTGGTGCCGATTTTAGAAGCGGGCAAATATTTGCCGCGTGCCAAATTCAAATGGTCGCAAAACAAAACCCGTAAACGTTCGTTGGTCATCGTCACCCCTCCCAAGGCGTCTTTATTTCAGTTCAATTTTGATTGGCAAAGTTTTTATGCCGCCGACAAAATTTGAGCGCAAATATTGCTGTTCACCAGCCAGTTTGATCGACTTTACACGCTTAGCCAATTCTTGAAACAAGAGCTTTATTTCCAATCGCGCCAACCACATGCCAAGGCAGACATGCGCCCCGCCTTGGCCGAAGGCCACATGTCGATTGGGCGAGCGGCGGAAATCCACTTTGTAAGGATTGTCAAACACCGCTTCATCACGATTGCCGGAGACAAACCAAAGCATGATTTTATCACCTTTGCGCAAAGTCTTGCCGTGCAATTCATGATCGCTCGTGACGGTGCGGCGAAAGTACATGGCGGGCGAAGCCCAGCGGATCACTTCATCGGGCATAGTGTCCCAGATGGTTTCATCGCCGCTTTGCAAATCTTCCAATAGTCCAGGTTGAGCGGCCAAGGCGTGCAATCCTGCGGCGATCGAGTAGCGTGTGGTATCATTGCCAGCGGCCACCAGAAGGCAAAAGAAATTGCGAAACTCGGTTTCCGAAATGACATTGCCCTGCGCATCCGGCTGCAAGATGAGATTGAGAATGCCAGAGGTATCGCCTTTGCGTTTCTTGTCGGCCATCAAGCGCTCGGCATAATCATAAAGCTCTGCGCCGGCTGGCGAGCGAAACGGCATGAACCGGTAGGCATCGGTGTCGGCCTTATCGAGCACATGATCTGTAAAATCAGAATCAGTATTGGCCATCAAGGCATCGCCCTTGTCCACCAGCCAGTTTAAGTCTTCGTCAGGCGTGCCAATGATTTGCCCAAGCATACGCATCGGTAATTGACGGGCGATCATTTTGACAGCGTCGAATTCGCCGAGCGGCAAAGTCTGATCGAGGATCTCATCACAAAGCTGGCGGATTTGCGCATCGAACAATGCGACCACGGGCTTGGAAAAAGCCTTCGCAACGAGAATGCGCATCCGTGTGTGATCCGGCGGGTCGATTTCTTGAAAAGTGCGCCGCGCTACATATTCTTCATACGTTTGGTCTTCCATGCGAATGCCTTGCGCGGAAGAATAAAGCGCATTGTTGCGATTGCACTCTTGGATATCGACATTGCGCGTGATTGACCAGAAACCTTGGCCAGCAGGATAGTCGCACCAAGCGACTGGATCGTCTTTACGCATACGGGCAAAGGTGTTGTACGGCGCACCATTGACGAATGCATCGTGGCTGGAAAGATCAGCATAGCCATCATCATTGGGAACAAACACAGTCACGAGGTTTATCCTTTGAACTTTTGTCGTTGCAAAAGTAAGAACACATGTTAAATATATTTACAAGGTGCTTATGCACACAAACAAAAACTATTTTATAAAACCAC
>JBGTAU010000431.1:0-3892 GCA_041749675.1 Rhizobiaceae bacterium
ATTTAGTTCGGAAAGCACATGGATCACGTCATTATTGCTCAAATTGCGGGAAAAGAATGACCGTAGGTTTCAAGAGACCACCAAGACGCGGGGAACGCCGGTAGTGCGTGCGCCAAGTGGACAGCAGAAAGCCAACGCAACTCAATTTTTATTGGGCCACTGCCTGCCGTCCCCATAAAAATCTGCCTAATCGCAAACTGTCCAAAATATAACTGATATGATCATTTCCGGTAAACCGACAATTGGCAGATTATACTAACATTATACCATGAAGAGTAATCTCGACTACATAACTGATAACAGTGATTGCTACTGATTAAACAAAGCTGAGCGCGCTGCCATTGTTATTATTGACTTTTCGTCAGCTTCAAAGTTTTTTCAAAAACTTGAAAAATTGAAGTTGGGGGTGGTGGGCCGTCAATCTCTCGCGGATCCGGGTTTTCAGCCGCGCCTGGCAAATGTGAATTTCTCAGCCCCATTGGCACAGTGCTCGAACGCGTTCAGGAATTCAAGTTGAATGTCGTCGCAAGAATATTGCACCACTCCACTCATTAAATTGAACCCATCCAATATTTTAAGCATCAACGCCAATCCGACTTGTGCGAGGTCGCTCTCAAAACTGCTCGTGCTGATGCTGTGCCCCTTACTTGAGTGCGCGCGGCTTCACTTTAAATTGGCTGTGAATATCTTTGCGTGCACGCGCAATTCAACCTCAACCAGTTTACAATGTTAAACGCGAGATTCCAACTACTCGCGCTGGAGGCTTATGGCGACGGTACTCATGGATTTTTGGCACTGGTGGATTGGCGCTATTCGCGACGCACTTCTGCATATTCTGCCCGTCATAAATCACGACGACAAAACGATTGCCGTTGATATTGGCGCTGGAAGTTTTGTTGTTTTGCGCGACGGCAATCGTACTCATGCGAATGAAACCGAACCCTTTCCGATCCAGCAACTTGCAGCTCGATTGTCGTCAATGTTTGGTAATTATGATATAGGTCGATCAAAGCTGATCGTTCGACTACTAGCAGGACAATTTGTCCTTCGCCAACTTTCTGCGTTTGCGCTCCCTTCTTCCAAAATTAAAGCTGCAGCGGAACTGGACTTGGCGATTGCAACGCCTTTCAGACGCGATGACGTGCACATTTTGATCGTAGAACCTCATGAAACTGGCTCTGCCTACGCAGTCGTCAACAAGTCAGTCCTTGATCCCATATTTGATTTACTTCGATCAAAAAATCTGACGATTAAACACTTGGAATTTGAGACGCAAACCGAACTGAGGCGGCTGGAGACATTCGAATTATCTAAAATTAAAGCACGCAACGATGGCCTGTCGCGCCTCCTTATCAAAGCGTCATGCGTTGGACTTACAATTGCTCTGATTGCGACCGTGGCCCATCTTTGGTTGAGAAACCAACGGTCTCTTGAGGCGCTGAGCACATCGGTGGAGCGATTAACCACAGACGCGAAGCTAGTGCGGCAAGTTCTCGATAAGCGAAATCAAGCGCAGCAAACACTGCTCACGTTGCGACAGAACTTTGAAGACTCGCAATCGGTGACGGCTGTTTGGGAAGAACTCGCACGCGTCCTGCCAGACTCTGCCTATCTCACGGATTTGGAGGTTAAAGAACAGAACGTTGCCATTAGCGGATATGCCACAGAAGCAACCGCTCTCGTTGTGGCACTGGAACAATCCGCCTTGTTCTCCAACGCCAGCTTCACGGCACCGGTGGTCAAGTCGCCGGGGCAAAACGGTGAGCGTTTTCAGATCAGCCTCGAAACGAACGGAGCAGACTGATCATGTTGATACGCTTGATGAACCTGCCACGCAAAATTCAGCTAGTCTTAGCTGCTGCTTTGGCAGTTTTGTTTGCGCTGCTGCCAGTTTGCCTTACACTGGTTGTGTTGTCGGTCTTGCGAGAGCAATCCGCTCAGATCGACGAGATGCGACATCTCGCTGGAAAACTTACTGCGCTCGCTTCTATGAAACATCAAGCAATCAAAATAGCTTCTACACCGGGCGATCAATCAAGCAGTGAACTTCTCATTGAAGCAGAGAATTTATCGATCGCAAGGGCCAATCTGCAGAGCCGAATAGGAGCTGTTGCTGCTGCGCATGGAGTATTGGTTTCCTCATCCGGAAGCGTACCTGACCTCAACGAAAATGGATTGCTGCTCATTGGCATTCGCGCCGATATTTCGGGAACAAATGAGGCAATCGAAGGTGTCATGGGTGAGATTGAATCCAGCACACCACCGCTGTTGGTTCGTGAGTTCGTGTTGCGTTCAGAAGGTGCGCTGCCATTAGACAGCCCGCCTACTCTCACTGCCAGCGTTCGTCTCTATGGTGCAACACGGGCAAGCACCGACGCCCTACCCTCGAGCGACAGTGTTCCCGACCCTGTTTTGGGGCAGCCATGAGGACATTGATCATAATAATTGTAAGTCTCACATCGATCGGACTTGTGGCTGCCTTCAACTGGCAATTAGCAATAACGACGCCAGACATTTCGCCTATTACTGACAATCGTGAGATCAACCTTAGTCTTGATGGGGAACAATCGGTTCTGTTCAAACCCAAAGGCATAGAGTTGTATCAAGCCAAATTACGCCCGTTGTTTTCACCTTTGCGGCGACCTTGGGTGCCCCCTGCGCAAGAAGTAACGCCGGACCTAGAATTGATGGATGTTGAGGTGCAGCCTTCTGAAATACCAAGGACAATTGCGACTCCACAATTGGATGCGAAAATAATTGGCATTCAAAAAACACCGGACGGCGCCATGGCACTTCTGGCCGATTCAAGCGGATCCCCGCCTTCTTGGATCAAAATTGGTGCTATGTACAAGGATTGGAAAGTCGAGGAAATTACCAACTCATGGGTACGACTTATCAACGGCCAATCGACGGTAAAATTTGATCTCTATCCCGAACCTGATGCGGCAACACCATGACCCAATTCAATCCGGACGATGGTGGTGGTCAGGATAACGCGTTTGCGCTATTTGCAGTGCTGTCATTTCTTATGCTTGCGGCGACGATTTTAATTCCGTTTGTGACAAGCGCACGAACGCAAGCCTTGATCTCGCGCAATGTTGCGTCTGAGCTGAAAGACAGGATGGCTATGAGAGGGCTGATAGAAATATCTGCCTATCGCTTGTTTATGAACGCGCGTCAGCCGGAATTCATAACTCCCAATAGTCTATTGTGCCAGTTCGACCAAGCGAGCGTTGCGATCTACTTCCAAAATCATGCCGGTCTGATAGATCTTAATGCGGCATCGGCGGATTTGCTCGCGTTGGGATTTCAAGCTCTTGGCGTGGGTGCGAACGATGCGTTGAACTTGGCGCAAGCGACTATCCAATTCCGTATGGTTGCGACAGGCCCAGCAACCGAGCCACTCGTAGCGATCAGAGGCGGCTATAAGAATGCGCTGTTTGAGACTGTTGACGAATTGTTGGATTTTTCGCTTCCAACATCTGCGAGGCCTGCCCAACTCAAAAACATATTCACGGTGCATTCGGCCACTGGCACCATCTTGGATGAGGCAGTATCAGAGCCCATCAAAGAGGTGCTAAAAGATCAGCCTCAATCTGCAACGTATTTCGTTGTTTCTGGTCAGCCGCCTCTCGATACTGTGACGGCGTCTGTCGAAGTATATCGGCGCGGTAAGACCAAAGTGCTTGCATCGGCGATCGCAAGACCAACAGACATCAATTCAACTTCCGCACTTGTCTCGCCTGTGACAGTCAGTTGGCAACCCGAAACAACAGACACCATCGAAGGCGGGCGATCTCCATGCTCTGACTTTTTCGAAGCGTCTGAGTTGAGCGCGATTCAGTCGTTAGTTGGAAATGCGGCATGATCAAAATAGCGCCGCCTCTGCGCC
>JBGTAU010000432.1:0-4725 GCA_041749675.1 Rhizobiaceae bacterium
GGCAAAAGCCAAGTTCCCGTTGATGGAAGAGAGCATGATCCAGGGCGCGCTGTGGGATCCAGATGCGGGTCTTGTGCATCCACGCAGTCAAGCGGTCGCTGGTATTCTGGTCGATCGGGCGGAAGCTAGCGGCAAGCTCAAGACGTTTGCCAATACGGCTTGTACAGGTCTCAAAATTGAAAATGGCCGCATCAAAGGCGTGGTCACTGAAAAGGGCACCATTGAGGCAGATTATGTTGTGGTGGCTGCTGGCCTATGGGGGCGGCTGATTGCGGAAATGGCGGGCGAGGATTTGCCAGTGATGCCGGTCGATCATCCGCTGACTTACTTTGGACCCTATCTCGAGTTTGAAGGCACAGGCAAAGAAATCGGCTGGCCGCTGCTGCGTGATCAGGGCAACTCGGCCTATATGCGCGATACGGGCGATCCGAAGACGTCTGAAGGTGGCCAAATCGAGTGGGGCTATTACGAAGAGAAAAATCCGCGCATATGTCATCCGCGCGACATTCTTGAGAAAGAGCAGGCTCGGTTATCACCTTCGCAGCGCGATCTGGACATGGAGCAAATCCTTGAACCGCTGGAACGTGCGATTGAACTGACGCCAATTTTGGGTGAACTCGGCTATGACGAGCGACGCTCTTTCAATGGTTTGTTACAAGTGACCACTGATGGTGGTCCATCTATCGGCGAAAGCCAGAAAGTGCGTGGGCTTTGGTATGCGGTTGCGGTCTGGGTGAAAGACGCGCCGGGTATTGGCAAAATGGTAGCGGACTGGATGACCGATGGGCGCACAAGCGTCGATCATGCCGTGATCGATTATGCACGCTTTTATCCGCACCAGACGACCGAACAATATATCGAAGACCGCTGCTATGAAACGGCGTTCAAGATTTACAACCCGGCGGTTCATAACCGTGAGCCATACTCTAAAGGCCGGAGTGTAAAGCGCTCACCATTTTATGAGCGCGAAAAGGAACTCGGCGCATACTTCATGGAGCTTGGTGGTTGGGAGCGGGCGCATGGCTATGCGAGTAACGAACATTTGTTAGAGAAGTATGGTGACCGCGTTCCAGTTCGCGCAAATGAATGGGACAATCGCCATTTCTGGCGCGTGTCGAATGCTGAGCATTTGGCGCTGAGTGAAGATGTTGGCATGGTGAACCTATCACATTTTGCTATCTACGACGTTGAAGGTCCTGACCATGTTGAATTGATGGAATGGCTTTGTGCGGCAAAAATTGGTGGCGATGCTAATATTGGCAAGGGGATTTACACCCATTTCCTTGACAGTCACGGCATGGTGCGTGCTGACTTGACTGTGATCCGCATGGCTGATCGTTGCCGCGTGATCGATGGCGCTGATGCTGGTCCGCGCGATTTCAACTATATGAAGCGCACGGCGCAGGACCGTGGTTTGAATGTGACGGTTTCTGACCGCACGTCTGACTATGTGACCATCGGCGTGTGGGGCCCGAACGCGCGCACAACTTTGCAAAAAGTAGTTGCAGATCCTGACGGCCTTACAAACGAAAACGCGCCATTTGCGTCGCTGCGCCAAATCGAAATTGGCGGCAAGCCGGTCACTGCATTCCGCATTTCCTATGTCGGAGAACAGGGCTGGGAGTTGCATATGAAATACGAAGACGGTCTGGCCGTCTGGGATGCATTGCGCTCTGTCGGCATCATGCCGTTCGGCGTCGAAACCTATGCCAATTCGCGCCGTATGGAAAAAAGTTTGCGTTTGCAGAATGCAGATTTGCTGACCGAGTATAATTTGTTGGAAGCTGATCTTCATCGCCCCAAAGTCAAAGAAGCAGATTTCTGCGGCAAAGCTGCGAATATTGAGCATCGCGCTCGGGCGCATCAGCCAGCCATGCTGTGTACTTTGACGATGGAAAAGAATATCGATTCCATCGGCGTTGCTCGCTATCCAGTTGGCGTTTGTCCAATTCTTGATCCGGCAACCGGTGAAACACTGGTCGATGAACTGGGCCGCCGTTCGTACACGAGTTCAATCGCGTATGGTCCGACCATCGGCAAAAATATTGCACTTGGCTATTTACCCCATGCACAAGCGGTGGAAGGCAATGAGTTTGTCATTGAATATTTTGGCGAACACTATCCAGTGCGGGTTGCAGGCGTTGGCTACAAGCCGCTGTATGATCCAGAAAATTTAAAGCCACGAAGCTGATAGCCTAGTAGATTATTCGCTTAAAAAGGTGGTTATCCTACCATTTTGAGCGGAACTGGGTTCAGCCACTCTTGGATGAGCGAAATTAATTCAGGGCCGGTTTGCGGTTTTGCCATGTATTGATCCATGCCAGCGTTGAGGCACTTGGCTTGATCGCCTTGTACGAAGTGATTGGTCAATCCAACAATGAGCGGTGCTGCGTTGCTGCCGCGTACCGCAGATCTGATCGCAGCCGTTACTTGTAAGCCATCGATATCGGGGATTGAGATATCCAACAGAATAAGGTTCGGGCTGGCCAATTGTGCGGTTTCAATAGCAAGTGCGCCAGTGCCTACGATTTTGTAGGCGTAACCACTGTCTTTCATACTGTTGCTCAGGTAAATTTGATTCACCTCGCTGCTTTCAACAATTAGCACATCTAACTTTGATTGTGGTTCGGGTGTAGGCCTATCTTTGGGCTCGGTTGGACTTTCAAGAATATCGACTAAAGCGTTCGGGTTTTTGGTTTGCATGAGAAGTTCAGAAAACAGCTTTAAGTCAGGACGATCTGACAAATTTGCAGCGTCATTGAGAGCCAGAATTTGTGCCTTTTGCTCGTCGTTCGCCAAAACAATAAGTGATGCTTGTTTTTGCGCTGCCAGCTGCAAAGTCTCACTGGCGCTGGATAACTGCGAAAATGATTCAAACACTGTCACGTCATAGTTGTCCTTGCTCAACACTTGGCTTGCCTCTAATGCGAGACTTTCCGGCGTTGAACAAATTAACGCCTGTTTGCGAATTTCAGTTGGCTGTTTTTGCGATGCAATAGACGGGTTCCCTGCATCGGCCATATCGAACATATCTTGAACCACCCCCAACAGGGTGCCGGCTGAACGACGGATGATATCTAAGCGCGCGCGTTGCTTAGCGTCGAGCGTGGTATCACTTAACAATTCCGCAGCCGCTAATACACCGGTCATAGGTGTGCGAATTGTGTGGCTTAACCTTGAAAGAGTAACTTGCTTTATTCGGTCCGAGGCTGTCGTCTCGCGTTCGGCCTTGAGAACTCGCTGCTCCAAATCTATCAGCGCTGAGATGTCCTCTATAATTTCCACTTGATGGCCGTCTTTGGTTACGAACATCGAAATCTGCGCTGCCTCGCCGTTAAGACGCGTAAAGCGAATTGGAGCGCTGTTTACGACTGCATCTTGGCGTAGCTCTTCTTGAATTTTGTACCATGACTGCCGCTCATTGAGCGGTAAATTAGAGCGTGGAGCTTTGGCCAGTTCCGACCAAACTTCCTTTCGTGTCATACCCAGCGCGACCACGGCACCAAAGCTATTGCACTTACTCAAAAAACTAGAGTTTGCACAAACCAAAAGCCCGTTCTTGTCATAAACTACAATTTCTTGGCTTACACAATCAAGCGTCGTTAGTAGCTGATTTTCACGTGCAGCAGCATCTTGAATTAGTTGCCCGTTGTTCCGCTCAATCGCCAGCTGCCGGTCGGCAATTTTGGAGAGCGCATGGGATAAAGCAGTGTGACCTTGCTCTGGTACATACAATGAATTTGAAAAATCGCCAGCCGCCAAAGATAAAGCCGTTTTCAATTCAGCATCGCGTACCGTAATGAACCTTTTGCTGCGCAAAGCAGTGAGCGTGCCAGCAAACAGAGATGCAAATGCGGCAACTGCAAGCAGAACATAGCCCGAGAGATGATTTTCTTCGGGTACAAAGCGACCAAAGAGATTTACAAATGCAATCGCGCATAGTGTAAAAAATCCAGTGATAATACCTGAATTAAATGGCTCTTGTCGCAGGTTCGCTAGTTTGGGTAAGTTCATTGTGCATCCTCAAAGTCCGCTTATCGCGAGGATGATATACAGCTTCACTTAGAGTGCGATTAAACTGCTCGATAAAACTTTACACACTTCTACAATAAGTTGCACAATGTCAGCTCTAATTGTCAAAAACTAAGAAACAAGCGGAGTTTTGCGATCAACACGCTCTTGTTGGGGCGATTTTCCGTAGATTTCGCGGTAGCACTTAGAAAAATGCGATGCGGAAACAAACCCACACGCAACAGCAATTTCTACAACCGGAAGTGATGATTGAATGAGCAGATGGCGTGCTCGATCGAGGCGTATTTCAAGATAGTATCGCGCAGGCGAGCGACCCATTTCTTGGCGAAACAAGCGTTCAATTTGACGGCGCGATAGTCCAACGTCATCGGCAATGTCGATCAATGACAAAGGCTCAGACAAATGGGCTTCCATCAATTCAATGATCGTCAGCACCTTTGAATTTTGAACACCTAAGCGCGCGCGCAGCGGAAGCCGTTGGCGATCTTGCGGATTGCGCACACGATCAGTGAGCGCTTGTTCGCATATACGATTGACTAAATTTTCGTCATGATCATCGCCGATCAGTTTGACCATCATATCAAGTGCTGCGGTGCCGCCAGCGCAGGTGTAAATATTGCCATCCACTTCAAACAGGTCTGCAAAAACATTGGCTTTCGGAAACATTTCCGAAAAACCGGGTAGGTTTTCCCA
>JBGTAU010000433.1:0-2241 GCA_041749675.1 Rhizobiaceae bacterium
TCCGAAGCTGTCTGGTGAAAGCTCATACAAGTATGTTTGCATACACAGGACTGAATCCGGCCAACCGTGCCGCGATGACAGGTGCCGAACATGACAAGCCAAGATACGATTATCGGCATTTTCATTGATGAAAAATGCGCAGGTGAAGCGCTTAAGCATCTTGTTGCTAACGGCTTCGACAACAAAGAGTTAAGCATTGTCGGGAAAGGATTCGACGGCGATGAGAGGGTCGCCGGCTTCTACAATGACGCTGATCGAATTGTGTTTTGGGGCAATCGCGGGGCGTTTTGGGGTGGTCTTTGGCGCTCTCATCATGGTGGTGTGTTTCTGACGCTCCCCATCATTGGCCAAGTCGTCATAATTGGTTATCTTGCGCAAGCTGTTGTTTTGGCCATCGAGAATGCTTTGGTCATAGGTGGCTTCAGCGCATTGGGCGCGGCGCTTTTCAGCCTTGGCCTCAAACGCAGCAGTGTCTTGGAGTGTGAAGCTACCCTGAAAGCTGATGGATTTTTGGTGGTCGTACACGGCTCAAATATGACCATGAGAAGAGCCGAGGACGTGCTTGCCGCCCTCAATCCAATTCAACTTGAAATTCATGAGAACATATTGGCGTCAAAGGCAGGCTGAATCACCGTCGCATAACGATAGCGACGTCAGTATGCTTGGTGGCAGGGAAACTGCAGGTGCATAGGATACTTGACGACAAGCACTTCTATTGTTCACGGTCAGTCTAGCGTCATTTTACCGCTAACAATCTGAGAAAAATGCGTTTCTTCCACTGTAAGCACTGACACTGACACAGGTGAAGGGAAAATGGCGCGCCCTAAGAGATTCGAACTCCTGACCCCCAGATTCGTAGTCTGGTGCTCTATCCAGCTGAGCTAAGGGCGCACGCTTGCTTCCAGCTAATCACTGGTGCAGGGCGGTTCCTAATGCCAGTGTGGCGCAAAAGCAAGCGCTTAAACTAGAAAAACAGCGAACAGCCCTCGTTCAATTTCAAGCCGGGGTTTCGCCGGCTTTGCGCTTCTTCCAATCCGCCATGCGCACGGGTTGGTCCGGAATACGGATTTCAAAATGTGCGCCGCGCGCGCGATCATCGCGCAATTCTATTGTGCCGCCGTGCAATGTGACGAGTTCGCGGGCGATGGCGAGGCCGAGGCCCGTGCCTTCCGCGCGGGTGGAGCCTTTGAAGGCCTCGAACAGATTTTCGCGCGCACGCGCAGGCAGGCCCGGACCATTATCTTCAATGCCAATGATGACTGTTGTGCCGACACGGCCGCCAGTGATGGTAACCCGTCTAGGCATGAGACTATCGTGATCTTGTGTTTCCAAGGCCTGCAAGGCGTTGCGTGTGAGATTGGCGATGACGCGAAACAGCTGTTCGGAATCAGCGGACAATTCCAAATCTTCCGGAATGATATTGGCAAGTTCGATTGCTGCAACTTCGGTTTCTTCAGGCATCAAGAGGCCAAATACATCATCAACCAACGGGCGTAGCTGGCAACGGCGCAGGTTTGGTTCGCTCTCGCCTGCTTTGCCATAAGCCATGACGCTCTCAGAGAACGATACTGCACGATCCAGCGCTCGCAGCAGGCGCGGGGCGACCTTGCGCACCGCCGGATCATCCATATTGGCCAGACGATCTGACAGCAGTTGCGCAGGGGCGAGCATGTTGCGCATGTCGTGATTGATCTTTGACACTGCCAGACCGAGATCAGCCAGATGCTTTCGCGTTTGCAGCGTTTTGCGAAGATCGTTCTGCATGGTCGCCAATTCGTTCATCGCAACGCCGATTTCATCTGTGCGTTGCTCCGGCACGATAATGCCTGCCGGATTTTCCGGATTGGCGGAAAAACCAAGCATGTTCTGCGTCATGGCACGGATTGGGCGGATCAGCATCCGGCGGATCACCACAAAGATCAGGCCTGCGGTGATGAGGGCTATGGCGAGTGACAAAAAGAATACGTTGCGCGCGTAGACCAGCAAAGCATCGCGCAGGCCTTTATCGGACAGAACAATTTCGACGTTCTTCGCGGAATCGCCGACCGGGCCAAACACGCGGATCGCGCGGTCGCCGCCATTGGCCAGCGTATCAATCACATCTGACACCGCGCCGAACCAGCCGGAGTGCATCAGATCAATGTGCCGATCAACTTCCGGCGGCATGTCAGAGACGGCGATCAGCCGCGAGACTTCGCCATCGCGCAAAGCAATAGCTTTGGAGCCTGTCGCCATCAGCAC
>JBGTAU010000434.1:0-12032 GCA_041749675.1 Rhizobiaceae bacterium
TCGGGAATTACGATGACTGTTCGATAGCCCAATGCTTTGGCCACCAACGTTAGGCCGATGCCAGTATTACCCGCCGTTCCCTCGACGATGACGCCATTTGCGCGTAGCAAACCACGCCTCTCGGCATCACGAACTATGAACAGCCCTGCCCGATCTTTCACTGATTGACCCGGGTTCATAAATTCGGCTTTGCCCAATATATTACAGCCAGTGACCTCAGATGCCTTTTTCAAGTGGATAAGTGGTGTATTGCCGATAAGATCTAAAACCGAAGTCATGCTTTTTCTCGTGTTTGTCCTATAACGTATGAAGCACTTGTGTTTGGCGCAAGATGGTAAAACTCTTTGGTCTCATTGAATTCGAGAATCTTTCGCTCAAATTGCGATAAAATGGAAAAAACATCCGTGCGCGAAATCCAAAATCGGAAAATGAACGTAGACGATATCGCAATGGAGAATAAAGCTTGGGTATGACTGCTGGTATTGAAACGTTAGACAGCTTATTTGCTCGGTATGTCGCCGGGTCGCTTGCAGAGCCGGTGCGGGTGTTGGTGAATGCGCATCTTGCAATTTCAACGTCTAACAGAGCAATGGTCGAGGCGATGGAATCGCTTGCCGGCCACTCTATGGAATCACTAAAACCGATTGATCTTTCAGATCGTGAAGAGCGACTGGAGGCAATTTTTGCAGCGCCGCAATTTGCAAGTGATACGCGACTGGTTCCTGAAACTTCGATATTGCCGCCAGAACTGCTGCGGCTTGTCGGGCATGATATTGAACAAATCCCATGGCGCTCGAAAATGCCAGGGTATCGAGAATATTCTTTAGGCGAAATTGATGGGTATGAGGCCACTATGCTTTGGATCAAAGCCGGCCGTAAAATGCCTTCGCACACCCATGATGGCGCGGAGCTGACATTGGTGCTGGATGGGGCATTCTCAGACATTAATGGACGATATGGGCGCGGTGACATAGCACTTGCGGACGAAAATACTGACCACCGGCCGATCGCCGAAGATGGTCGGCCATGTATATGCTTTGCCGTCACAGACGCCCCTTTGCGTTTAACGGGTTCATATAGCCAGATATTTAGTGATTTTTTTGGAAGATGAGCCTTTATCGCGCAAAACCTGAAGATGGTGTGGCTTGGATAACAGGTGGTTCGAGCGGTATTGGGCGTAGCCTTGCCCATAACTTGGCGAAACGCGGTTGGCGCGTCGCAATATCAGCTCGTAATATTGCACCCATTGTGGATAGCCCCGCAATATTTGCCTACCCTTGCGATGTTGCCGACCCAGCCGCGATGGCCGCAACCGTTTCTCAAATTGAGGCAGATCTTGGTCCCGTGGTTTTGGCGGTGTTTAATGCTGGAAATTATATTCCAGTAAGTGGCGATGAATTGTCTATTGAAGCGTTTCAGCGGACGTTCGCTGTGAATTTCATGGGCGTCGTTCACGGACTTGTACCGGTTGTTGAATCGATGAAGGCAAAAGGGCGCGGTCAAATTGCTATCACTGGCTCTGTCACATCCTACGGCGGTTTGCCAACGGCAGCGGCCTATGGTGCGTCCAAGGCAGCACTGAACTCGATGGCGCAAAGCTTGAAGTTTGACCTTGATCGCATGAACATTCGTATTCAAATGGTCAACCCTGGTTTCGTTGAATCCGAGCTTACAAAAAAGAACACATTTGCAATGCCCGGATTAATGCAAACGGATGCCGCTGCGAAGCGGCTGGCCGATGGGCTTGAGAATGGTGGGTTTGAAATCAGATTTCCGCGCCGTTTGGCGTGGCCTTTGCGCCTCGTAAGTTTCTTGCCGCATCGTTTGTATTTTTGGTTGGTCGGCAAAGCCACAGGCGCAGACAAACCACTGTCTTGATTGGACTTGCTTTCGCAAATGGGTTTGAGCAAACTTGAGTTCAAAACCAACTGGGGGCGACTGTGCGTAAATTGATTTATTTTCTAATTTTCCTTATTTTCGTGGTTGGCGCTGCGTATCTTTTTGGTCCCCGCGTACAAGCGGACACTCGCATCACTTTTGATCCCAACACCATTGGCTCTGATCCTGACGCCTACCTTGCCAGTGCGGAAAGCAAGGTGGATGGAATTCGTGATGGTCTGCAAAAAGAAATTGTGTGGGCTTATCCCACTTCTAAAGCCAAGACGCCGATTGTTCTGGTTTATGTGCACGGCTTTTCGGCATCGAAGAATGAAATCCGACCCGTTCCCGATCTTGTGGCAAAGGCACTGGGGGCCAACCTTTACTTGGCTCGCCTAAAAGGACACGGCCAAGACGGCGCTGCGATGGGAACGGCGACAGTGAATGGCTGGGTCAATGACTTTGCGGAAAGCTTGGCCGTAGCCAAAACACTTGGCGAAAAAGTCATTGTGATGAGTACGTCGACTGGAGGCGGTTTATCCACGTGGGCGGCTGGCGATCCAAAACTGTCAAAAGAAATGGCCGGGCTGGTTATGATATCGCCAAATTATGGTGTGCAGGCGGCTGGGTCATTTCTTTTGACGATGCCGTTTGGCGAACAGTTGGCCAATCTGATCGTTGGCAAAGAGCGCGAGTTTATCCCAGAAAATGAATTGCACGCAAAATATTGGACACCAAAATACCCAACCAAGGCTGTATTGCCTATGGCGGCACTGACGGAATTAGCAGCGAGCGTTCGCGTCGAAGACATCAACGTTCCAGCGCTTTTTGTCTACTCGGAGACCGACAAAGTGGTACGGCCTGAGCTGACCAAAGCCGTCGCTGCGCGCTGGGGCGCACCTGCGACAGTTTTTGTTTTACCTAAAAATGATGATCCCTATAGTCACGTCATTGCTGGCGATGCGTTATCGCCTTCAACTACACAAGAAGTGACTGACAAGGTGCTGGAGTGGGTAAAAAATACTGGTCTATAAAAGGCTGAGCAAATCAAATATTTTTGTGCGGTGCTGGCGAGTTTTTTGAGACGGCGAACGCGATAAGCGCACCGCCAACCAACATTGCATAGACCAAAAATAGTCCAGAAAATGTGTTTTCCGGATTGGCACGTTGTGACAATTCCAAAATTGATCCGCCTGCTATTTGCATTATCGCAACACCAATAATGTTGAAAAAATTCATCAACGTGACGCCGCGCCCTAACAAATCAGCCGGCAGAAAAGCACGGCCGTGGGCCATTTGCAGGCCGTAAGTCATGCCAAATAATCCTATCGCTGCGAACATAACGCCGGTGTAAAAAATCGACTCCGGAGCTGCAAAAACGAGCCAAATTAACATGAAAACTTGAACGGCATTGCCACAAAAAATCACCCATTTTGCAGAGCCAAACATACGCTCCAGTGGGCCATATAGAAAACTGCCAAAAGCCATGGCGAGCGCCATAAAGAAAGTCACGTTGCCAATTGAAATCGCGTCGGCCCCGAAAGTTTCAATCAAATAGGGACCGGCCCAGAGACCGCGAATACCAGCCGGCGGCATGTAAGCCAATATCATCAGCGGAATCATCGGCCAAAGAAATGGCATGCGAAGCAATTCGATGTAGCCAGAATAGCCCGAACCTTTTGTCGCGGGCACAGGTGCATCTCGCTTTACAAACGCGAGTATAGCAGCGCCAAGCGCCAACGAAACCACGCCAAGCGCGGCAATCGTAGGACGCCAGCCGAAACTGGTCACTGCCAAAGCAAGCGGCGATGTTCCAGCGACATTGCCCAAAGTGCCAAACGCCACCAACCACGTTGTGAATAAGGCAAAACGCGCCGGATTGCCCGTTTTAGCGAACAGAAAATACGAGGCCATTAAAACCGGCGAGCACCCTATCCCGATTAAGCTCATGGCTAAAATGATCATCCAGCCATTGGTTGAAAGTGCAAAGAGAAACGCGCCGCCGCCAGCAAAAACCGGGAACAAAACGCCTGCAGTGTAGCGTGGGCCTTTTTGATCGAGTAGCAACCCGACCTTGAATTGCATGAAAGCAAAAGTGAGAAAAAACATGCCCGACGCAATGCCGAGCATGGGTTTAGTCATGGCCAATTCTGACGACAAAACAGGCGTCAGAACTGCCAAAAATGCCCGAAAAAACTGGGACATAACATAGGCAAGCGCGAGTGTGGCGTATCCGGCCATAGTTAAGCCCTGTCCGTTTTAATTATGCGGCACGCGATTTGGCGCGATTTGGGCGGAAGCGGCGCTTCTTTTTGGACGGATCGACTTTTCCGGCATCAGCCTTTGTGGGCGCAAACGCTGGGTGCAATTTTTCTGGCTCAATGGCATCCTCATCGCGACGACGGCCTTGGAACGCTCCGGATGGCTTTGCACTCGCTGGTTTTGTATCTCCACGCGGATTTCCACCACGCGCGGCAGGACGCGAGTTTGGACGGGTTTGCCCACGATGTCCAAAGGGTTTACGCTCTGCCGCCGCGTCGTCTTTGCGATCTTGTTCTGTACGCGGCTTGACCACAAACACCGGCTTGACAGCTTCAGGAATTTTGTGACGGATCAGTTTTTCAACGGAGCGCAGTTTGTCGTTTTCACCTGGTTCGCACAAGGTAATCGCAATGCCGTCCGCGCCATTGCGGGCGGTGCGGCCGATACGGTGAACGTACGAGTCCGTATCATCTGGTAGTTCAAAGTTGATCACGTGGGTAATATTTTGCACATCGATACCACGCGCTGCAATATCAGTTGCAACGAGGATTTTGTTCTGGCCAGATTTGAAATCGTTCAATGCTTTTTGGCGCGCATTTTGTGATTTGTTGCCGTGGATAGCGGCGACTTTGAAGCCGTCTTTTTCCAAATGGCGAACGACCGCATCTGCGCCGTGTTTGGTGCGGGTGAAAACGATGACGCGTTCCATTTCAGCTTGATTCAACAGTGCAGAAAGGCAAGCACGCTTTTCGCCGCGCGAAACGTGGATGATGCTTTCGACAATGCTAGTGACTGTGGTGCCCGGTTTTGCAACTTCAACGCGGACCGGCTGCTTCATCAAAGTCTTGGCAAGGCTTTCAATTTCTTCTGGCATTGTGGCTGAAAACAATGCGGTTCGGCGGGCTGGATTGGTTGCAGCAGCAATTTTGCGCACGTCATTGATAAAGCCCATATCGAGCATACGGTCGGCTTCATCGAGCACCAAATACTTGGTGTTGGCGAGTTTCACAGAGCCTTCTTTCATTAGGTCATAGAGGCGGCCTGGGGTGGCGATAAGAAAATCAACTCCGGGCATCATCTTTTTGATCTGCGCAAAACGCGGCATGCCGCCGAGCACGAGGCAGGTCGACAAATGCGTGTGTCTTGCAAAAAGGCGGATGGTTTCGTCAATTTGCACTGCAAGTTCACGTGTTGGAACAAGGATCAAAGCGCGGGCACAATTGTGCTGGCGCTTGTCACCCATGGCCATAATGTCTTTGAGAATTGGAAGGACGAATGCGGCAGTTTTACCTGAACCAGTTTGAGCCACGCCCAAAACATCGCGGCCGGCGATTTGTGCCGGGATCGCTTGAGTTTGAATTGGCGTTGGTGTGGTGAAGCCATTGGCATCGAGGGTGGCGAGAATTTGGCCGGAAATGCCGAGCGCGGCGAAACCGGTAAGTGGTGCAGAATCAATGAGTTCGGCGGCGGTGTTGATGGTCATATCGTTCAAAATAATCTTCTTCTCTGGCGCAAATGCGCCTTGGTGGTCACGCACAGAATTGCGGCAACCGGTTTTACGAATTTGGAAAGCTCAAACATCTGGCAAGGCAAAAGCCCAGCCAGCGCCGGAACGGTCCAGGTGATCCGCCTGAATTGCCGTAAGGCTCCTCTGGCGGTTCGCACCTTACCGTCATGTCGGAAAGGAGCGGACAGCGCGGAAACGAAATGGGCAATTGCCCGAACATCGCGCTTAGAAAAGCGTATGCGCTATTTTTTGCTGCATTGCAACAGGAGAGAATTTTTTGCTGGACTTCTCTCTCCGTCAGCTTCGCTGACACCTCTCCTCAAAGGGCGAGGTTAAAGCCGCGCGGGGAGAAGTCAGCTTATTGCGACGAGTTGTTGTTTTAGCAGAATGGCGTATTGGGTCTTAATGATAGAGCTAAGAACGAACTCTATTTTTTAAGCTGTCTTCGGTGGCTGCATTTTAATGGATAAATAAACGGGTATCGCTCCAATCGCCGCAAAAACCGCCGATGCCAGATAGGCTTTAGCGCCGTATTCGCCGGAGAGCCAACCAAAGGCTGTGAGCGCGCCAACACTCATGATCTGTTGGATCATGACGAAAAAACTTTGAGTTTCTGCGGCGATAGAGTCGTCCGTCCAATTGGCGATAAAATTCATGCAGCCGAGAAACCCAAGGCCAAAAGTGACAGAATGTAAAAACTGCAACAAAAAGAGCACGGCAACGCCCGGCTCATAGGCCATGGCCACCCAGCGCACGACTGCCACAACGCAAGATAACAAAATAAGTTTACGGGCTGTATATCTGGCTGCGACGCGACGGAACATAAAGAACATCGCCGCTTCTGAAAAGGCCCCGACTGCAATGAGAATGGCGATCATATTCGGGCTGATGCCCTGCTCTTTCCACAGCAAGCCTTGAAAACCATTTAAGATGATATGAGTGGAAAAGACGATAGACCAGCCGACAAGTGGAAACAAAAACCAAGGCTTCATCACTTGCATGAGGCGCGTTGCCCCTGATGGTATTGCACTTTTATCATGGTCATCGCGAAATTTTGGTAAAAGTTGAGAAGCGCCGCCGCGCAGTAACGCAAGCGCTAAAAAAAGCGGCAAATAGATGATGCCACCAAAGTGCACGATCATATAGCCGGTCAACAAAATGGCGCTCATATATCCCAAAGTGCCCCATGCACGAATGTAGCCAAAATCTGCGCCGCGACGCCTTGTAAAACGCATTGTGGCCGCGTCGGCGACGGGGTTCACCAAAGCTTGTGCAATGAAGGGCAAAGACCAGAACAGCAATATGCCCCAAAATCCTGATACGAAAAACAGACCGAACGGTAAGAATGCGGCCAGCGAACAGCCAATAATTATGGCTTTACGCCAATCTGAAGCGCGGTCGGCCAAGCGACCAACAACCAAATTGAGCAAGAGGACTATAAAAATCGGAGCTGCATTGATGATGCCGATTTCGCTGCTTGATAGGCCACTCTCTTTGAACCAGATGCCGCCGTAAGTATTGGCGACGCCGCCGGTGGCAAAGAGCGTGAAATAGAAAAACGTTAACCGGCGCTCGGGGGATAAGATTTGCATGAGCAGATTGAATTGCGGCACGTGATCAAACCAACTCAACGTCAACAACACCAGGCACTGCCTTGATGGCTCCGGCAATCTGCGGCGTAATGCGGTAGCGGTCTTTCAGTTCGATTTCGACTTCGCGCTTGCCATCGTCCTTGATGAGAATGAGCGAAATTTGACCCTCGCCGCGCTGCGATAAAATCGGTGCGAAGGTGGCCAAAGGCACGGCATCGCGCAAGAAAATCCGGAGTGTCTTTTGAACGCGGGCGGCCTCTTCTTCCAGCGCACTAACTGTTTGAATGCGAAGACTTATGCCTTCCGGGCGATCTTCAGCTGCGACCGTGATGACAACTGAGCGACCGGCTTCAAGCACATCGCGGTATTCATTCAGCGCTTCCGAGAACAGCACGCCTTCATATTGCCCGGTCGAATCTGACAGTGAAATGATGCCCATTTTATTGCCGGTTTTGGTGCGACGCTCCTGTTTGGACGTTACGGTTCCTGCCAGGCGTCCGGCCTGCACGCCGCGTTTTACGGCGGCAGAGAATTCGGCATAGGTTTGCACGCGCAACTTATCGAGCAGTGCTTGATATTCATCAAGCGGATGGGCGGAGAGATAAAAGCCAGCGGCTTGATACTCGCGGTGGAGCCGCTCGGCGGGAACCCACGGGGGTTGCGGCAGGCAGCATGAGTTTTTCGGGCTCAACCGCGCCGCCCATGGAGAAGATGTCAACTTGGCCAGAGTTGGCTTCATCGGACATGCGAGCGGATAGGCCGATCATCCGGTCCATGCCAGCCATCAAGCGGGCGCGATCATGGCCGAATGCATCAAGCGCACCGGCGTTGATCAGGCTTTCGAGAACACGGCGGCCGATGATTTTGGGATCTATGCGGGTGAGGAAATCTTCCAGACTGGCAAACGGTTTTTCCTCGCGTTTTTGGGCGATGTGATCGACGGCGGCTTCACCGATGCCTTTGATTGCGGCGAGTGAATAATAGATGCGGTTTTCGCCGACTTCAAAAATGCGGTGCGAATACATGACAGACGGTGTTGAGACTTCAATGCCAAGGCGCAGGGCATCGCGGCGAAACTCGCCCAATTTATCGGTGTTGGCCATATCATAGGTCATCGAAGCGGCGAGAAATTCGACCGGATGATGCGCTTTCATGTAGGCGGTTTGATAAGAAACGATGGCATAGGCCGCGGCGTGGGACTTGTTGAAACCATAGTCCGCGAACTTGGCGAGCAGATCGAAAATGAAGTTGGCCTGCGCTTTAGGCACGCTGCGCTCGACGGCGCCCGAGACGAAACGCTCGCGCTGCTGGTCCATTTCGGCGCGGATTTTTTTACCCATGGCGCGGCGCAGCAAATCGGCTTCGCCGAGCGTATAGCCGGACAGAACTTGCGCGATTTGCATCACCTGCTCTTGATAAACGATGACGCCTTGGGTTTCTTTCACGAGATGATCGATACGCGGATGGATGGACGCGAGTTCTTCCTCGCCATTTTTGCGGGCATTATAAGTAGGGATGTTTTCCATCGGACCTGGGCGATAGAGCGCAACAAGGGCGATGATGTCTTCGATGCGGTCTGGCTTCATGCCGATCAGGGCTTTGCGCATGCCCGCAGATTCCACTTGGAACACGCCAACGGTTTCGCCGCGCGACAGCATTTCGTAAGTTTGCGCATCATCGAGCGGCAACAAGGCCAAATCAATATCAATGCCGCGGCGCTTGACGAGGCGCACGGCCAAATCGAGCACGGTAAGCGTCTTTAGGCCCAAGAAGTCGAATTTAACGAGACCTGCTTGCTCGACGAACTTCATGTTGAACTGGGTGACGGGCATATCCGAGCGGGCGTCGCGATAAAGCGGCACAAGTTCGGACAAGGGCCGGTCACCGATGACGATGCCAGCGGCGTGGGTGGAGGCGTGGCGGTAGAGACCTTCTAGTTTGAGCGCCATGGCGAGTAAGCGCTCAACGACGGGCTCTTTGTCACGCTCTTCGCGCAGGCGCGGTTCGTCTTCGATGGCTTTGGCCAGTGTGACGGGATTGGCGGGATTGGACGGCACGAGCTTGCACAGGCGGTCCACCTGCCCGTATGGCATTTCCAAAACGCGCCCGACATCGCGCAAAACGGCGCGGGCCTGCAAAGTTCCGAAGGTAATGATTTGCGCGACTTGATCGCGGCCATAGCGCTCTTGCACATAGCGAATGACCTCATCGCGCCGCTCTTGGCAAAAATCGATGTCAAAGTCGGGCATGGAGACGCGGTCTGGATTGAGGAAGCGCTCGAACAGCAGCGAAAAGCGCAGTGGATCCACGTCTGTAATGGTCAGCGCATAGGCGACGAGCGAGCCAGCACCGGACCCACGGCCAGGGCCAACAGGAATGCCGTGGGCTTTGGCCCATTTGATAAAATCGGCCACGATGAGGAAGTAGCCCGGATATTTCATGCGGGCGATGACGGACAATTCAAAATCTAGCCGTTCGCGATAGTCATGCTCAGTATAGCCTTCAACGAGGCCGATGGTTTTGATGCGTTGTTCGAGACCGGCGATGGCTTGGCGATTGAGTTCGGCGGCCTCTTCATCGAGCGCGCCCTCGCCGTCTTTGTTCGAACCAGTAAAGCGCGGCAGGATGGGACTGCGACCTTCCGGATAATAGGAGCAGCGGCGGGCGATTTCGATTGTATTGTTGATGGCTTCGGGCAAATCAGCGAACACGCGCACCATATCGGCGCTATAACGCAAATAATTATCGGGGGTGACGCGGCGACGATTATCTTCTGACAGCAAAGCGCCAGCGGCAATGGCCATCAGCGCATCATGCGACTCATAGTCCTCGCGCTTCAAAAAGAAAGCTTCATTGGTCGCGACCAGCGGCAGGTTTTGCGCATAGGCAAGCGCCACCATGCGCGCTTCGTTTGCTTTGTCATAGCCTTGTGGGCGCTGGATTTCGATATAAAGGCGATCACCAAATTGGTGCTGCAAGGTGTTCAGCCGCGCGTGCGCAGTTTCAGGATTGGCGACGATCAACTCATCGATTGGACCAGCTGCCCCGCCACTGAGCGCGATCACGCCATCCGCCCTGCCCTCGAGCCAGCTTGATTTGATATGGACCGGTTCGCCGCCGGGCGTTTCCATGAACGCTTGACTGACGAGCCGCGTTAAATTGGCATAGCCTTCTAAGGTGGCCGCAATCAACAACAGCGGCGCATAGGTTACAAGCTCTTTGCGTCCACTCGTGTGCGGCGGCTTATCACCAAAATCTATACCAAGCTGGCAGCCGATCAATGGTTGAACCCCTGCTTTAGAGGCTTTTTGCGCAAACTCTAATGCGCCGAATAAGTTCGATGTGTCTGTGATCGCAATGGCTGGGCTTTCATCGCTAACGGCAAAGTCAACAATCTTCGAAATTGGCAACGCGCCTTCCAGCAGCGAATAGGCCGAATGTACCCGCAAATGCACAAACGATGCAGCATTCGCTGAGCCAGCTAGGGCTTTGTGTATCGATTTTTGATTGTCAGAAGCCACGCCATATCCTTAAGGCCGATTCCAGCCTTAGGCACTATTATGCAGCGTGGATTAAAGGTCCAGCACTTGATTAAATTTTCCCGCTAAATTGCGGTTCAAACCGCGCCAATATAGACCGCGATGGTGGCTACAAACAGCGAAACTGAGACGAAGGACAGCAGGTCTTGAGTGAAATCAGTCATGATGTTTTCTCCTATGTTTTGTTTATATTCGCTATATGTTCTATTTTTGTTCTAGTGTCAAATGCAATTTTCGCTATGGTGAACAAATGCTAAATGTTTGTCGTGCGCGATTGTTTGGCACAAATATCTGTGCTTTTCTGCTTCGCTTGAGGCGAAATGCGTTGAGGCTTGGTTTGCGTTTATGTAGGTTTGCGTAAACGCCTGAGAAAGTTCGGCGGGGGAGAGCAATTGTCATGTTAAAAGGTATTGATCCACTATTGAACAGTGAGGTCCTTGGTGCTTTGTGTGCGATGGGGCACGGCGATGATTTGGTGGTGGTTGATACAAACTTCCCTGCAGATTCAGTGGCAAAAAAAACGCCTTTTGGCCGAGTGTTGCACATTGATAATGTAAGCGCGGCGCAGGCCGTGAGGGCCATTCTCTCAGTTTACCCGCTTGATAACTTTGTGGATGATGGGGCGGCGCGCATGGAAATGGTCGGCGCGCCAGATGAAATTCCAGCTGTGCAACATGAGGTACAAGCAGTCATCAATGCGACTGAAGGCAAAGTGTGGACGATGGTGCCCATTGAACGCTATGCGTTTTACGAACGCGCAAAGAAAGCCTATTGCGTTATTCAGACTGGCGAGCGACGGTTTTATGGTTGCTTTGCATTGCGCAAAGGTGTTGTGCCACCGGATGTGGATTAAGGATTTACGATGGCAAAGCCAATTGTCATTTTGGGTGTGTTTGTAGCGGATACGACTTATCGCGCCGCGCGTCAGCCCAAAATGGGGGAAACAATTTTGGGCAATAGCTTTCTGCTCGGCCCGGGCGGCAAAGGCTCAAATCAAGCTGTCGCTGCGGGGAAACTCGGCGGCGATGTTTCGATGTTGACACGTCTTGGAGTCGATCCATTTGCTGAAATGGCACGTCTGACATGGGCGAGTGCAGGCGTGAAGCCGGTGGTGATTGAAACACCGGAGAGCTACACTGGCGCTGCTTACATTTTCATCGAAGAAGCGAGCGGCAACAATGCGATTATTGTTAGTCCGGGTGCGGCATCCCTCATCTCGCCGGAGGACATTGAGGCTCATCGAACCTTGATCAG
>JBGTAU010000435.1:0-12064 GCA_041749675.1 Rhizobiaceae bacterium
TGGGTCCGTTACACCGCAATCAGAAGAGCCAATGCCTTGCCACAACACCGGACGGTCCGATGTGTGGTTCCCCAAGGCACGAGGAGATTATGCGGGGGATTGGGGGAGGTGTGGATGGAATGAGGTGAAGAATTTGTTGAATGTATATTTATCAATGGGTTAGCAAAGGTAAGTGCGAGGATAAATCGTGATGCGCATAAATTTCCACAATAAGCCGTCTTCTCTCCCGCATCTCCTGCGGGGAGAAGACGGCTAGTCGGCGATTGAAGGGCGATACGCCAAAGTTCGGTAGGCTATTACTTCGCGCCTGAACCCCAAGGGCCATGCTGATCCATGCCGCCATCGGTACGCTCAAAGCCGTGGGCGCCGAAGAGGTCGCGCTGGGCTTGGATGAGGTTGGCGACGCCGCGGGCTTGGCGGTAGCTGTCGAAATAGCCAAGCGCGGACGACAAGGCGGGAACGGGAATACCAGCTTCCGCAGCACGGGCGACAGTTTTGCGCAACGGGCCGTGGCCTTGTTTCATCATTTTGACGAACTGCGGCGCAACCAGCAGATTGACCGGCTTTTCAGCTTTGCGATAGCTGCCGGAAATTGTGTCCAAAAACTGCGAGCGAATGATGCACCCTGCCCGCCAGATTTTGGCGATTGTAGCCATTGGCAAGTTCCAGCCGAACTCTTTGGAAGCGGCTTCCATGACGGCAAAGCCTTGGGCGTAGGCGCAGATTTTTCCTGCAAACAATGCAAGTTCCAACTGGCGCAACAACGCATCGGTTTTCTGCCCGCGAAAGCTGGTTTTCAAATCGCCGTAGAGCGATTGGGCAACTTCGCGCTCGGACTTGAACGACGACAGGGAACGCGCGGCAACGGCCGCTTCAATGGCGGTGGCCGGAACGCCCATGTGCTGGGCTTCGATAACAGACCATTTGCCGGTTCCTTTTTGGCCTGCACGATCGACAATCATATCGACCATGGCTTTTTTGGTTTTTGGATCATGGGCTTTGAGAACTGCAGCAGAAATTTCAATGAGATAGGAATTAAGGCGACCTTTGTTCCATGTCTCAAACACATCGCCAATTTCAGAGGCGCTCATGCCAAGGCCATCGCGCAGGATACCATAGATTTCAGCGATCATTTCCATGTCGGCATATTCGATGCCGTTATGGATGGTTTTGACAAAATGCCCTGCCCCATCTTCACCGAGCCAAGCAGCGCAGGATTGGCCTTTATACTTGGCAGAAATGGCGGTGAGCACGCTTTCGACGCGCTTCCATGATGATTTTTTACCGCCGACCATGATCGATGGGCCGTGACGGGCACCTTCTTCGCCGCCAGAAACGCCCATGCCAATGAAAGTCAGGCCGGAATCTTTCAGTTCATCAAAGCGGCGCACAGTGTCACGGAAATTGGCGTTACCGGCATCGATGATGATGTCGTTTTTAGAGAGAAGTTTGCGCAAAACTGCGATTTGCTCGTCTACGGCCTCGCCAGCCTTGACCATAATGATGACAGGACGCGGCGGGCGGATGGAAGCGGCAAATTCTTCAAGGGTTGCACAAGGAATGATTCTAGATTTGAGCGCACCAGCTGAGGCGTGAAACGCGGAGGTTTTATCGCCGGTGCGGTTCCAAACAGCAATTGGAAAGCCATTTTCGGCGATGTTCAACGCCAGATTCGAACCCATCACGCCAAGACCAATCAAGCCGATCTCGGCACCCTGTTCCACTTTAGCCATTTATCTCTCCCTGCGCCAAACCCTCTGGCACACCGAATCCATAAATCGATTTAAGCGGGGCGTAAACTGCTAAAGCAAAGTGTGCCGTAATTATCAGATGGTGATGGCTTTGACTTCAAGAAAGTCGTGGATGCCAAAGTCCGCGTATTCACGGCCATTGCCGGACTGTTTGTAGCCGCCAAACGGAGCGAATGTGTCCCATGCAGGGTGATTGATCTTGATTTGTCCAGCGCGGATTTGTCGAGCGACTTTTTGGGCGCGATCCATGTTGCTGCTTTGGATATAGCCTGCCAATCCGTAGACGCTATCGTTGGCGATTTCGATGGCATCGGCCTCGTCTTTGTAGGGCATGATCGCCAAGACAGGTCCGAACACTTCTTCGATGGCAATGGTGTTGTCGCGCTCCACACCGCCGAAAATCGTCGGGCGGATGTAATAACCACGATTAAGACCGGCCGGGCGACCCATGCCGCCTGCAACGACGGTGTTGCCCTCGGCAATTGCCGTTTCAATGAGGCCTTGGATTTTGTCAAATTGGGCTTTGCTGACAACGGGACCAAGGTCAGTGGTCGGATCGCGCGGCGCACCGGTGACGATTGTATCCGCTGTTTTGGCTGCAATTGCCAAAGCTTCGTCATGACGATCTTGGGGGACCAACATACGCGTCGGTGCATTGCAGCTTTGACCTGTATTGGAAAAGCAGCCTTGCACGCCTTTGGCAACGGCGACATTAAAGTCTGCATCATCCAAAATGATATTGGCTGATTTGCCGCCGAGTTCTTGGCTGACGCGCTTGACAGTGTCAGCGGACGCTTTGGCGACCATGATGCCAGCACGGGTAGAACCAGTGAACGACATCATATCAACATCTGGATGCGCAGACAAAGGCGCTCCGACCGATGGGCCGTCACCGTTAACGAGATTGAAGACGCCAGCGGGAACACCAGCGTCATGCAATATTTGGGCAAACAACAAAGCATTGGTGGGCGCAAGTTCCGATGGTTTGAGCACCATCGTGCAGCCGGCGGCGAGTGCAGGCGCCACTTTGGAGGCGATCTGGTTCATCGGCCAGTTCCACGGCGTGATCAAACCGCATACGCCAATCGCTTCGCGCACAACGACCGTTTGCCCGCGCGGCTGTTCAAATTCCATCTCTTCGAGTGCTTTGATCGTGGCTTCGATATGCGCGGAACCGCAATAGGCTTGGCTGTCTTTTGCCATAATCAATGGGGCGCCCATTTCGTCAGAGATCGCGGCCGCCATTTCGTCGAGGCGGCTTAAGTAGACTTCCAAAATGCGTTTGAGCAGCGCAACGCGTTCGGCTTTGGTGGTTTGAGAATAAGACGCAAATGCGCGGCGGGCAGCGGCGACGGCGCGATCCACATCTTGCGCATTGCCAGCCGCAATTGTCTGGCAAACCTCTTCAGTTGCCGGATTGATCACATCGATTGTTTGCGTGCCAGATGGCTTGACCCAATCACCATTGATGTAAAACTTTAGCGGGTCCATGCTGATCTCCAATGCGGCGTTTTTCAAAGTATATTATCCTACGCAGATGTCATTTTTCATGCAAAAAATGCGTCACGAAACAGGAATTGAACGGCAAGAGATTAAGCAAAGAAGACGCTCATTCCGCCGCAACAATTCCTGCCAAGCCTCTGTTTTTCATCAATTTATAATTGACTGAATCCATCAACGCCTGAAACGACGCATCGATGATGTTATCGGACACGCCAACCGTCCACCAGCGTGCGCCGGTGGCGTCTAAGCTTTCGATGAGAACGCGGGTGATGGCTTCCGTGCCGCCGTTTAGGATGCGCACTTTATAGTCGACCAATTCTAAGTCGCTGATCTCAGATTGGTATTTGCCCAAATCTTTGCGCAGCGCCAAATCGAGCGCGTTAACGGGGCCGTGCCCTTCGGCGACTGATATCGTGCGCTGACCATCGATGCGCACTTTGACGACGGCTTCGGAGACAGTCTTCAAAGTGCCCTTGGCATCATAGCGCCGCTCGACCATGCAGCGAAAACTATCGACGCGGAAGAACTCTGGAACGCTTCCCAAAGTCTTGCGCGCCAAAAGTTCAAAGCTGGCGTCGGCTGCCTCATAGGCATAGCCTTGGCTTTCATGATCTTTGACCAAAGCAATTAGCGTATCGAGGCGCGAATCGTCTTTGGATACCAGAATGCCACGGCGCGATAATTCAGCCAAGAAGTTTGACTTACCGCCTTGATCCGACACCATGACTTTGCGCCGATTGCCGACGCTGTCCGGCTCGACATGCTCGTAAGTAGCAGGCTCTTTTGCAAGTGCGGAGGCATGAATGCCAGCTTTGGTGGCAAAAGCGGACGAACCAACATAAGGCGCTTGTGCGTTGGGCGAGCGATTGAGCAACTCATCGAACGCGCGCGACAAGCGCTGGATGCCCTTGAGCGCCTCTTTCGAAATGCCGGTTACGACCTTGCTTGCAAACGCTGGCTTTAAGACCAATGTCGGAATGATGGAGATCAAATCTGCATTGCCACAGCGCTCGCCAATGCCATTGAGTGTGCCTTGGATTTGGCAAACACCAGCATCGACCGCCGCCAACGAATTGGCGACCGCTTGGCCGGTGTCGTTGTGGGCGTGGATGCCGAGGTGTGAGCCGGGTACACCGTGGGCAATAACTGCGGCAATGATGGTGCGGATCTCGCTCGGCTGGGTTCCGCCGTTGGTATCGCACAAGACAACCCAGCGCGCGCCATTGTCGAACGCGGTTTTCGCGCAGGTCAAGGCGTAAGAAGGGTTGGCTTTATAGCCGTCAAAGAAATGCTCGCAGTCAATCAAAGACTCTTTGCCTACGGCAACGACAGCCTTGACGCTTTCAGCGATGCTTTCGAGGTTTTCCTCGTTGGTGCAGCCAAGCGCAACGCGGACATGATAATCCCACGACTTTGCGACCAAGCAAACGGCATCGGAAGCGGACTGTAATACGGTGGCAAGGCCGGGGTCATTTGATGCCGACACCCCTGCCCGTTTGGTCATACCAAAAGCGGTAAACTTTGCGCTTCGGGTTTGGCGCTCACTGAAAAAAGCGGTGTCGGTTGGGTTTGCGCCGGGATAGCCGCCCTCAACATAGTCCATGCCGAATTCATCCAGCAACTTGGCAATCGCACGCTTATCTTCGACAGAAAAATCAATGCCCGGCGTTTGTTGGCCATCGCGCAATGTGGTGTCGAAAAGGGTGACGCGTTGTTTTGTCATGATAATTCCGTTTGCAATTTTCCGGCGTATTTATCTGTGGCGTAGATTAACCGATCCAGAATGCCCGGTTCGGAAAAAGCGTGTCCTGCGCCCTCTATCAGATAAAACTCGGCCTTTGGCCAGTTTTTATGCAAGGCCCACGCATACTTTGCAGGACAAGGCATATCATAGCGCCCATGCACGATGACGCCCGGAATATCTTTGAACTTGTAAGCATCTTGCAACAACTGACCTTCTTCGAGCCAGCCCGCGTGAACGAAATAGTGGTTTTCAATACGGGCAAAGGCGAGCGCGAATTCGTCTTCGGCAAAATTGGCGCTGTATTGCGCGGATGGCAACAGCGTAATGGTCTCACCTTCCCAAATGCTCCACGCCTTGGCAGCAGACAATTGCACTGCACGATCCGGATCAATCAAGCGCTTGCGATAAGCGCCCATCATATCTTGGCGCTCGGCTTCCGGAATGGGCGCGAGGAAGCGCTCCCATTTGTCGGGGAACATTTCTGAAACACCGTGCTGATAATACCACAGGAGTTCTGCTTTGGTGAGCGTATAGACACCCCGCACGATGAGCTCGCTGACATGTTCTGGATGGGTTTGTGCGTAGGCAAGCGCAAGTGTTGAGCCCCATGAGCCGCCAAACACTTGCCACTTTTCAACGCCGATCATGGCGCGAAGACGTTCGATGTCGGCGACCAAATGCCAAGTTGTGTTGGCGTCCAAATTAGCGTGCGGCGTTGAACGTCCGCAGCCGCGCTGATCAAACAGCAAAACGTCATAGAGCGCGGGATCAAACAGGCGGCGATGCACCGGCGAGCAACCACCACCCGGGCCGCCATGAAGAAACACCGCAGGCTTAGCGCCGCGTGTGCCAGAACGTTCCCAATAAATTTGATGCCCATCGCCCACGTCAAGCATGCCGTGGGAATAGGGTTCGATTTCTGGATAGAGTGTGCGCAAAGTCATTTGTTTTCTCTCGCTGGCCAGATTTTTGTATCGTGGTCTGGGTGCTGGTTATTGGTGGCGAAAATCAATGCCAATCGCGCACCGCCATCGGTCTCCGTAGCGCCTGTTTCATCTTCGCGAATGGCGACGAGTTGTTTGAACCACGGCAAACGCGATTCAATACCATCTTGCTCGACGGGTTTTACTTCCTCGGGATTATCGAGCGAGCCAAGCGTGATGTTCAGATGGTTCACCCCTTCTATGGTTTCAAAGGTGAGCGGAGTTCCGCAGTCTTTGCAAAAACCGCGCCGCACCAAGTCTGACGAATTGAAATGGCTGACCGCGCCGCGCGTCCATTTGAATGTATCGAGCGGCGCATTGGCGAGCGGCATGAAATAATTACCAGCCGCCTTTTGGCACATACGGCAATGGCAAAGGTGCGCGGTCTCAAACTGCACGTCAGCAGAATAGCGCACCGCCCCGCATTGGCAGCCACCGGATAATCGCTTTGAGGTCATGTGTTTGGGCTCCAGTTTTCATCGGTATCATGATCGGGGTGTTGGAACGATTTTAGTTGATCGAGAAACGGCGCTGAGGCGATATCATCCATGGTCACGCGTTTTGGCAAGTTCGGTACGCCATCGCACCACGGGCGCTTGGCTTCCACGCCGTAGGCAATCGTTGGCGCAACAGCATCAGGATTATCAAACGCAATGACGCACAGCGCCAATCCGTCCGGTGCATCATAGGCCAGCGGCGTTCCGCACTGCGCGCAAAAACCGCGGCGAACGCTGGCGGACGATTGATACCAGCTTGGCGCGCCGCGCGTCCACTCTACCGGCTGATCGCTGGGGCCTACGAGTGCAAGGAACGGCGCGGACGAGGCTTTCTGGCACATGCGGCAATGGCAGACGGATGATGTCCCGGGATAGCCAACAACGCGGAAGCGCACGGCTCCGCACTGGCATCCGCCGGAGAGAGATTGGGCGGTCATTGGAGGCCTCGCGAGATGAATAATACTACGATGGCGTTACCCCAAGAATTCGTCATTCCGGACGGCATAGCCGATCTGGAATCCATGCCGTTGGCGGACGCGGCGAGCTGACGGGCGAAGAAGAAACACCCACTATTATTCTGCACCGACATTGCTTCACCACCGTCCACGGCATGGATTCCGGATCTGCGCTGCGCTTGTCCGGAATGACGAAGCGTTGGGGTTTGGCGCATGATTATCGCTTGACCTCCCACGTCGTCACCCGCTCGCCGGTAACGGGGTCTTTGCCGTCTTTGAGTTGGATGTTTTGCTCCAGCGCTACCCCAAGAAGTCGTCATTCCGGACGGCATAGCCGATCCGGAATCCATGCCTTTGGCGGACGCGGCGGGCTGACGGGCGCAGAAGACACCCACACTATTATTCTGCGCCGACATTGCTTCACAACCGTTCGCGGCATGGATTCCGGACTTGCGCTGCGCTTGTCCGGAATGACGAAGCGTTGGGGTTTGGCGCATGATTACCGCTTGACCTCCCACGTCGTCACCCGCTCGCCGGTAACAGGGTCTTTGCTGTCTTTGAGTTGGATGTTTTGCTCTAACAGTTCGTTGCGGATACGGTCTGCTTCGGCGAAGTTTTTGGATGTGAGGAATGCGAGGCGATCTTGTTTTTTTGAAATAACACTCGTGGTGATTTTTAATTTTAAGGCTAGTTCAAACTCTTCACGTGTTGCCCTTGGACCTGAATAGTCTGGTAGTGGATCTTCAAGACTATTGAGAATGTCGACCGCATCTTCTGCGGATTGTTGCAACCCGATAAAACGCAACATCGCAGCTACCCGTTTAGTGTTTTCGTTACTTTTTGGTTCGTCCATCGCACTGTCGATCACTGCCAAAGCGTCACTCACGTTCAAGTCATCTAATATGCATCCCAAAAACTCAAGTTCAGGCGCGCCGAATAAGTCAGCAGCAAGCATCGCGGTGCGACTACGCCATTTTTTTAACCGATTCTCCGCCTCCTCCAGCCTCCGCACACTAAAATCAATCGGCTCCCTGTAATGCGTCATCAGCATGGCCAACCGCAGCACCTCGCCCGGCCACTTCCGCCCACCGAATTTCTCCGTGTGCAGCAGCTCATGGATCGTCACGAAATTCCCATCACTCTTGCTCATCTTCTTGCCTTCAACCTGCAAGAACCCATTGTGCATCCACACGTTTGCCATCACGTCTGTGCCATGAGCACAGCGGGATTGGGCGATTTCGTTTTCGTGGTGGGGGAAGATGAGGTCGAGGCCGCCGCCATGGATGTCGAATGTTTCACCTAAATGAAACTGTGACATAGCCGAGCATTCAATGTGCCAGCCGGGGCGGCCGAAGATGGGGGCTTCCGCGCCATTTTCGCGGAAGGCGCCGTGCCAGCCGGGTTGATCGGCGGCGGATTCTTTCCACAGGACGAAATCGCCAGCGTTGCGCTTGTGGGCTTCAACGGCAATGCGCGCACCGGCTTGTTGATCTTCGAGTTTACGGCCGGATAATTTGCCATAGTCTTTCATCGAGCCAACGGCGAACAGAACTTCCCTGCCCTCGCCGCCGGTCGCGACATAGGCGTTGCCATTGTCCAACAGTTGCTGAATGATTTTGACCATGCCCTCGATATGCTCGGTCGCGCGGGGCTCATGCGTTGGCGCAAGGCAGCCGAGCGCTTTGACATCGTCGTGAAACTGATTGGCGGTCTTTTCTGTAACTTTACGGATCGCCTCATTGAGCGCAAGTTCCGGAAAATCACGCAAAGCGCGGGCGTTGATCTTGTCGTCGACGTCAGTGATGTTACGCACATAGGTGACGTGGTTTTCGCCGTAGAGGTGGCGCAAAAGCCGGAACAGCACGTCAAACACGATCACCGGACGGGCGTTGCCAATGTGGGCGAAGTCATAGACGGTCGGCCCGCAGACATACATGCGCACGTTTGTGGGATCGATGGGTGCGAAAACCTCTTTCGAGCGCGTGAGCGTGTTGTATAATTTCAAATCGGTAGTCATGCGAAATTCCTGATATTCGGCTGAACCGAACCTTTTTCGCTTGTGTCACTGAGAATTGGACGAAAACGGTCGGACCAGCGCAGCGCTAGCCAATAATAATCGAACCGTCGATACATTTTGCGCGTCTGCGCATTGCGTTATCCATTGTCAGACAATGCCGCGTCCGTTTCATTCGGTCAAGGGGCATCCAGTTGACGAAAATTATTCATCTAAATGTCACAAAAAAATTTGCGATATACCCCATATGGGTGATGTGCCGATGTTTTAGCTGCCGTAAGGTTAGCTCATAGCCAATTCATTGGCACAGAGTTTCCCGGGTTAAATGCGCCCCACTGAAAGCCCGGGATCACCGTCTGCATTCCTTCGGACCGGAATGCAGACGGTTTTTTTGCAAAAAGCGCATCTTTTGCACCTGAAGCTTGAATTTTACCCCAATTCAATGCCACAAGCTGATCCAACGGCATAACGCCAAACGGACAATGAGATATGGTAAGTTATCTGGACGCCGAACTGGCGCCGCTCAAAAATACTGGACAGATCAGATTACATGGACCGAGTGCCTTTGATGGCATGCGAAAAGCCAGTCAATTGACAGCCCAATGCTTGGATGCGCTGGCTTCTATGGTGGAACCCGGGCTGACAACAGCCGAGATTGACCGATTCGTTTTTGAATTTGGTGCCGACCATGGCGCGCTGCCTGCCACGCTGAACTATCGTGGCTATACCAAATCCTGCTGCACCTCGATCAATCACGTGGTTTGCCACGGCATCCCCGATGACAAGCCACTGCGCGAAGGCGACATCGTCAACATTGATGTGACCTATGTTTTGGACGGCTGGCATGGTGATTCAAGCCGCATGTACCCTGTCGGGAAGGTCAACCGCGCCGCCGAGCGATTGATGGAAGTGACGTATGAATGCCTGATGCGCGGGATTGAAGCAGTGCGGCCAGGCGTGAAAACCGGCGCAATCGGCGCGGCGATACAAACATTTGCTGAAAAAGAACGCTGCTCGGTGGTGCGCGATTTTTGTGGCCATGGTTTGGGCAAGCTATTTCACGATGCGCCCAATATTTTGCACTATGGATCACCCAGTGAAGGTGTTGAAATCCGCGAAGGCATGTTTTTCACCATTGAGCCGATGATTAATCTGGGCCGCCCACATGTTAAAGTACTTGCCGATGGCTGGACAGCAGTGACGCGTGATCGCTCGCTTTCGGCGCAGTATGAACATACAATTGGCGTTACAGCCAATGGCTGCGAAATTTTCACAAGTTCGCTTAAAGGACTAGACCATCCCGGCATTTCGTTCTAACTTTATGCCCACAGGGTGGGCACATGACTGATGAACGAGAATTTTTTGGTTTTGGCGAACAGGGCCAGCCAAAGCCAACTGGTAAACCAATCACGTTGAAAGACGAGCTCTCTGGGCACCGGACGCGTCTTCGCGAACGATTTCGCAAAGCAGGATCTGATGCTTTGGCGGACTATGAAATTTTGGAAATGGTACTCTATCGCACCATTCCACGCGCTGATACAAAACCAGTAGCCAAAGCATTAATCAAAAAATTCAATAGTTTAGGCGGTGTTTTTGGAGCATCTGAACAATTATTATGCGAAGTGTCCGGCGTTGGCCCTTCAGTGGCTCTCGATTTGAAATTGGTGCTGGCAGCGAGCCAACGTATTTTGAAATCTGAGGTTTCTGGCCGCGAAATACTCGGCTCTTGGGACAAGGTTCTGGCCTATTGCAAAGCGGCCATGAGCTTTGAAACACGAGAGCAATTTCGCATTTTATTTTTGGACAAAAAGAACATTTTGATTGCAGACGAAGTGCAGCAAAAAGGTACGGTCGATCATACGCCGGTTTACCCGCGTGAAGTGGTCAAACGCGCGCTGGAATTGGCCGCGACTGCCATTATTTTGGTGCACAATCATCCATCGGGTGATCCAACACCCTCACGGGCGGACATTGAAATGACGCGCACGATCGTTGAGACCGCAAAGCCGCTCGGCATTGCTGTGCATGATCATATTATTATTGGGCGTGATGGGCATGCGAGCTTAAAAGGCCTGCAACTGATGTAATCAAAACTACTGCAGGTTTGATTAAATTTCTAACGAATAATTAACCACATCTATTATTAGAAAATTAACACTACTTGTTAAATTTCGTTAATTCGACTTTATGAGTACTAGAAATAGTTCAGTGAAGTCGGGGAAACACTATGTCGGCAGTCGAAGCTTCAACACAAACATTCGCGCGTGATCCATATAAAAACAAAACCAGCATCGAATTTAACTTCCGCGCCAAACGCTTTGAATCCATTCGCAAAATCATCGAAGAGATTTTGGACGAGCAAGGCTTTTGCCGCATATTGGATTTGGGCGGATCTGAAAAATACTGGCTGATCGGCGAAGATTTTATCAAAGCCAACAAAGATCGGCTGCATTTCACGGTCATCAATCCTGAGGTTCAAGAAAGCATGGACCCGACTTTGTTTACGTTTTCAGTCGGCGATGCGTGTGACCCAGACCTATTCAAAGGCAAAACTTTTGACTTCGTACACTCCAATTCAGTGATCGAACATGTGGGCGATGAAGCTGCGATGGCGAAGTTTGCAGCCAATACACGCCGGCTTGGCAAACGCTATTACATGCAAACACCGAACTATTGGTTTGCCTATGAGCCGCACTTCCGTTTTCCAGGCTTTCAGTGGTTGCCAGCAAGTGTACGCGCATTTTTAATGACGAAAATTAAGCTGGGTTTCTTTGCACGGCAAGACAGCTACCGCGAAGCCAAATGGCACGTGGATTCAATTCGCCTGCTCTCAACGCGCCAAGTTGCAAAGCTGTTTCCAGACGCGACGATTAAACATGAGATGATTTTCGGAATGGCCAAATCGATTATGGCAATGCGCTGATCCGAAGAACAACATATCCGTTGCGTTTCTTGCAAATTCTGGCCTAACACGTTCAATAGGCAGAATTTGCAAATTGCGGGGGACCACTTGCTCCAGATACACAAAGTTCCGGTCGACAAAATATACATCCCAACGGAGCGGCGCAAACTGCTGGACCAAGCCAAAGCGCAAGCGCTGGCCGAAGATATATTGGA
>JBGTAU010000436.1:0-5291 GCA_041749675.1 Rhizobiaceae bacterium
GAACCTCGCGCGTGCGGTCGCCGTTGGGTTCGGGGGTAAGCGAGACGCGGATCGTGTCACCAATGCCTTGCTGCAAAAGAATGCCCATTGCTGCGGATGACGCGACGATACCTTTGGAGCCCATGCCGGCTTCTGTAAGGCCGAGATGCAGCGCATGGTCGGAGCGGACGGCGAGTTTGGTATAGACAGCGACCAGATCTTGCACGGCGCTGACTTTGGCAGATAAAATAATTTTATCACGCGAAAGGCCGATCTCTTCGGCAAGTTCTGCCGACAACAGCGCAGATTGTACGATGGCTTCGTGCATCACTTCGCGGGCAGACAAGGGCGCACCATTGGCATGGTTGTCATCCATCAATCGGGTGAGCAGTTCCTGATCGAGCGAGCCCCAATTGACGCCGATGCGCACGGGTTTGTTATAGCGGATGGCCATTTCAACGATGTCAGTGAACTGGCGGTCTTTCTTTTCTTTGAAACCGACATTGCCTGGGTTGATGCGGTATTTTGCGAGTGCCTCAGCACAAGAAGGATGATCAGCGAGCAGCTTGTGGCCGATGTAATGAAAATCACCCACCAGCGGTACATCGCAGCCAATACGGTCGAGGCGTTCGCGTATTTTCACCACAGCAGCGGCGGCCTCATCGCGGTCGACTGTGATACGCACGATTTCCGAGCCGGCGCGGGCAAGCGCAGAGACTTGTGCAACGGTGCCGTCGATATCGGCGGTGTCGGTGTTGGTCATCGATTGCACCACCACCGGCGCCCCGCCGCCGACCATCACGTTGCCAACCGGCACACCGACGGTGATTTTACGGGCATGGGGTTCGGAGCGGTAGGTGGGGGTCATGTGTTAGTCCTGACAATCTGGTTGCTTTGAGGTGGAGAATTGCAAAGGCGTTGTCAACCTGCACTAAAGCAATTCACCTTAAGGCTCGTTTACAGCGGCCTATCATTTGTGCTGCAATGCAACAAATCAAATATTGGGAGAAATTAGATGTCTACGGACAAATTGGCGGGCAAAGTTGCAGTGATCACCGGTTCAAACTCCGGCATCGGGCTTGGCGTTGCAGAAGTTTTGGCGGCCTCTGGCTGCACGGTCGTGATCAATTCATTCATGGATCGGCCAGAAGATCATGCGCTGGCGGCCGATATTGGCCAGCGCCACAGTGTGAAGGCGGCGTACTATCAGGCTGATATGTCGAAAGGCGCGGAATGCCGGGCGATGATAGCGCGGACAGCAGCTGAATTTGGCTCGGTGGATATTCTGGTCAATAATGCCGGCATTCAATATGTCGCGCCGCTAGAAGATTTCCCGACCGAAAAATGGGATGCGATTTTGGCAATAAACTTGTCGTCGGCGTTTCATACAACGGCGATCGCACTGCCTATGATGCGGGACAACGGTTGGGGTCGGATTGTGAATATTGCTTCGGCGCATGGCTTAACGGCATCGCCCTATAAGTCGGCTTATATTGCCGCCAAGCACGGCGTTGTTGGGCTGACGAAAACCATTGCACTAGAGACGGCGGGACAAAATATCACCTGCAATGCGATTTGCCCAGGCTATGTGTTGACGCCGTTGGTGGAGGCGCAGATTCCGGATCAGATGAAGGTGCATAATATGGACCGCGAAACGGTGATCCGCGAAGTGATGCTGCTGCGCCAGCCTTCACGCCAGTTTGCAACCACCGAACAAATCGGCGAGACGACAGCGTTTCTATGCTCGGAAGGCGCGGCGCAGATTACGGGGACGACGATATCGGTGGATGGTGGCTGGACAGCGCTTTAGTGTTTTAGACCGGCACAGACAATCCAACCTTTACTTGATCGACAACAACATTAGTGTGGAAACGGCGGATGTTGGGGTTTTCTATGAAAATCTGGCGCGTGAACAATTCGTAGCTGGCCATGTCTTTTGTTAAAATGATGAGGACAAAATCAGTGTGGCCAGTGACGTAATAGCATTGCTGGACTTCATCAAGCTTGAGCATAGAGCGGCGAAATTCGTCCAACAGGTCAATGCGCTCGCGCTCGAGTTCGACTTCAACAATGAATGTCATAAACGGCGCGGCAATGCGCGTGCTGATCAGTGCGATCTCTTTTTCAATTGCGCCGTTTTCGCGCAAGGTTTGAACACGGCGCTGGGCGGCCGAGCGCGACACGCCGACTTTATCGCCAAGCTCCTTGGCTGATAGGCGTGCGCTCTGCTGTAATTCCCGCAGGATGCGGCGATCAATATCGTCCAGCATTTAGCAAATTGCCCCAATCTGATCAGTGTTCAGGCATTTTACCTGAATAGACTAAAATATTCGAGCACATAGCCACAGATTTGTCGATACCGTTTGTTGGAGATTACTTGTCTGAGGACCGCGCCATGACCCTGCCAAAATTATCCGAAACCTACCAAGACCCCCATCAATACCCACATGGCGTCGCCTACCAAGAGGGGCAATATGTGCTGATGAAGGATGCTAAAATCTCAGTATTGGATTGGGGCTTCCTGCATTCAGATGCGACATATGATACAGTTCATGTTTGGGATGGTGCGTTTTTTCGGCTTGATTTGCATCTCGATCGGTTTTTTGCGGGGTTGGCAAAGCTGCATATGTCGATCCCGTTTGATCGGCACGAGGTGGCGGAAATAGTGTCAAACTGCGTTGCGCTTTCAGGCCATCGCGATGCTTATGTGGAAATGATTTGTACGCGCGGCGGATCACCCAGTTTCAGTCGTGATCCACGTCATGCCACGAACCGGTTTATGGCGTTTGCGGTACCGTATGGCTCGGTTGCCAATCCTGAACAAATGCTGCGCGGTTTGAATGTTGCGATCAGCGATGTGGTGCGTATTCCGCCGGTATCTGTTGATCCGGCAATCAAGAACTATCATTGGTTGGATCTGGTGCGGGGGCTTTATGATGGATTTGGTAAAGGCGCTGAGACGGTGCTTTTGATGGATATCAATGGAAACGTGGCTGAAGGGCCGGGCTTTAACGTTTTCGCTGTTCGGGACCGCGCAGTTTGTACGCCTGAGTTCGGGGTGCTCAACGGCATCACGCGGCGTACGGTTTTTGATCTGTGTGACCAGTTGGGTATCAATGTTTCAACAGGGGATGTAGCGCCCGATGTATTGAAGAATGCCGACGAAGTGTTTTTAACCTCGACCGCTGGCGGGATCATGCCGGTGCGCAGTGTTGATAAGAAACCGATTGGAGACGGTGCGCCCGGGCCAGTAACGCTTAAACTCAAAGCGCACTATTGGGCAATGCACAAGCATCCAGAATGGGCGACGGTGGTGCGTTATCCATAGGGTGGCTCTGGAAGTGAGTGCAAAACTCGGCGCGCCAAAGATCAGCCTGCGATCAATTTCACCAACGCTCGTGCACCATCACTGCGTTCTTGCGCTGTCGTGGCGCGTTGTTTGAGGCCGTCAATGCCGTCCAGCAGGATGTTCGCGAGTTGTTTGCCGCTGAGACCTTTGGTCTTTGCTACACCCGAAGATTCAAGCGCTTCGGCAACCATTTCCGCTTTTTGGGCGTACCAATTCGCGACAACTTCGCCAGCCATCTGATGCTTCATATCGAGCAGCTCTGCGCCGTGCGCTGTAGAATAAAGCAACTCTGTCGGGTCCAAAATGCCAGCTTTCACGGCTGCAAATAGACGATCTTGCATCGTGCCTGAATTGTCGAGTGCAATCTTTGCATTGCCTAATGCTTGGGCCATCATATCGGACGCCATCGCACTGAAAATCTCACCTTTGTTTTTGAATTGTAGATAAAGCGCCGGGCGCGACATGCCGCAGGCTTTGGCGACATCATCCATGGTCATGCGCTGAAAACCGTAGCGCAGTACGACATCAAACGCGCATTGCAATATGCGTTTGCGCTTTTCATCAGCCGCGCTCAAGTGCGATGATAATTTAATGTCAGACTCCATGCCTTGACGTTTTGACATTTTTCCACATAATGTCAACATGTCATAATGTTGGCTTTGGAGATATCCCATGAAATTGAACGTGAATGGTGCAGAGCGGGAATTAAATGTGCCCGATGATATGCCGCTGCTCTGGGCACTGCGTGATACGCTCGATGTGAAGGGTCCGAAGTTTGGGTGCGGCATCGCTTCGTGCGGGGCCTGCACGGTCTTAATTGACGGCGTGGCGACACGCTCTTGTGTGACACCAGTTGGTAGTGTGACTGGACCTGTAGTGACTATCGATAACCTTGAGAAAAACGGGGTTCTACACAAAGTGCAGCAAGCGTGGCTTGATGAGCAGGTTGCGCAATGCGGTTATTGCCAAGCTGGCCAGATCATGAGTGCAGTGGCGCTGCTCTCTGAAATTCCAAATCCGACTGACACCGAAATTGATGAAGCCATGAGCGGCAATCTTTGCCGCTGTGGCACTTACCCGAAAATCCGCGCTGCAATCCACCGCGCTGCCAATGGAGGGTCATGATTATGGGACGTATTGCAACCATTGCACGCCGCACATTTTTAATCGGCGCAACCGCCATCGCGGGCGGCGTCGCGTTTGGATATTACCAGTATAAAAAACCGGTCAATAATCCGCTGAAAGATACGCTTGTTGAGGGCGAAGTCACGTTCAACCCTTATGTGAAAATCGCTGCGGATAATACAATCACAATCATCGCGCCGCGTGCGGAAATGGGCCAAGGCATTATGACAACGCTGGCGGCGCTGGTGGCGGAAGAGCTGGAAGTGGCACTTAACCAAGTCACCGTCGAACATGGTCCGGCATCGGGTGCTTACTATAATGAAGCTGTGCTGGCCGATGGTGCGCCGTTTGCGACCTTTGATCATTCAACCTTTCAAGATGGCTTTCGCAAAGTTATGGGCGCACTTGGCAAGTTGATTTCGTTGCAAGTCACAGGTGGCTCGACTTCGACAGTCGATGCGTTCGATAAAATGCGCCATGCGGGCGCGTTGGCGCGTGAAATGCTGAAAGCAGCGGCGGCGCAGGAATTGGGCGTTGCAGCTTCAAGTCTCAAGGTTGAAAATGCGACGGTGGTTGATCCGGCCTCTGGCAAGAGCCTGACTTATGGAGCGCTCGCGGCGAAGGCCGCGTTGATGACGCCGCCGGATGATATCAAACTCAAAGACAAAGCCGACTGGAAACTGCTGGGCAAATCGCAACCGCGCGTCGATATGCGGGCCAAAGTCACTGGTGCGCCGGTGTTTGGTATTGATGTGACTTTGCCGGACATGGTTTACGGCACGGTGAAGATGAACCCGCGTCTTGGTGGAAAGGTGATTGGCTTTGATGCCAAGGCTGC
>JBGTAU010000437.1:0-3168 GCA_041749675.1 Rhizobiaceae bacterium
TTGCCCCCCCGATAATGTCATGCCTGTTGGGCCGAGCAAGGCTTCGTAGCCCCCTGGAAAGCCAAGGATCATATCATGGACGTGGGCTTTCTGGGCTGCGGTGACAATATCTTCACTGGTCGCGTCTGGCATAAAGCGCGAAATATTTTGCGCTATTGTTCCTGGCAACATGTCCGCACTTTGGGCCAGATAACCAATGTGTTTGCCGAGTTTGTCGCGGTCCCATTGGCGAATGTCAGCCTTATCAATACGCACATTGCCTTGTGTCGGTTCAATGGCGCCGCACAGCAAACGCGCCAAGGTCGATTTGCCCGCGCCACTTGGGCCAATCAAACCCACTGAACTTCCCGCAGGAATTACAAAATTCACGCGCTTGATCAAAGGCTCGCCGGTTTTACGCGACGGCGCATAATAAATCAGATTCTCTGCTTCAATTTGCCCATTTGGATTGGGCAGGTCGGTTTTCTGGGCCAAGACTTGCTCGCTAATCTTCACGGATTCCTTGAGCCTATCCCAAGCGAGTTTGGCATCGAAAATTACGCGCCAGCCACCGATCAACTGATCAATCGGCTGCAATGCACGACCTGAAATCATCGAGGTTGCGAAAATCATTCCGGCAGTCATTTTGCCATCAAGCACCAGCCAAGCACCCAATCCCATGATGGCGATTTGGAGGAACTGGCGCACCGTGCGCGATAACCCGCCGTACCAAGCGTTTGCGCCCAAATTTTCATCAAGCGCGTTAAGCGTTTGCGCCTCGGCCTTGCCCCACATGCCAATGACATTGCGCATCATGCCCATCGAGCGAATGGTTTCGGCGCTTTGGGCAAAGGCTTGCGCCGCTGCCATCGACTTCATCGATGTTTCCGCCGCTTGCTTTCCAGAGGCCGCAACACTGCGCTGATTGAGGTAAGCGATGAGCGCAACTACGACCACACCGGCGATCGTCAGCGTAAAAACATAAGGGTGGATGAACAACAGCATCAACAGAAACAATGGCACAAATGGCAAATCAAACAGACTTTGCAGCACGCGTGAACTGATGAAATTGCGCACAGTGCCCAAGTCTCGAAGCGGTTGCGTATCACCCAGTTCGGCGCGCGGACCATTAGTGGTGGCTAAAAATGCACTGGTGCCCACAGAAGCTTCGAACTTTGCCGCTAAGCGCGTTGCATAAAATTGCCTGAAGACATCGAGCAAACCAAGAACAACCAGCGCGGCAAATGTGATGATTGTTAGGAAAAACAATGTGTTCAAACTGGACGACGGCAACACCCGATCATAGACTTGCAGCATGTAAATCGGCTGCGCCAGAAGCAGTAAGTTGATGGCAAACGAAAAAATACCCAGTTCGATTGCACCGCGATAGAAAACCGCGCTTAATTTAACAGGCTTCATGGTCGACCTTTTTATTTGGTTCGGTACTTTAATTCAAACAATACAATGAAAGTATTGCGTAAATCTTTTCAGTACTGCCGCGCCTACTGAGTTTTTATCCAATGACACAATCTATCGGCTGCTTGGGAAATATCATCTAGTTTTCTGTTGAAGCAGATTCGAAAAAAACCATTCGCTCCGGCACCGAACGCAGTGCCAGGGGCCAGACCAACGTTTACATGATCAACCATCGAAAACGCTGCACGCATCGTGTCGTCTACATCGTCAATTTTGAAGAATAGATAAAATGCACCTGCGGGCGGCGAGAGTTGTACGCGCCCTGTCGCCAAGAGCGAAGAGCAAAGCATGTCTCGCGCCGTATGGGCACGTTGCACTTGCATGTCGATAAAGTCATCCCCTTCATCCAGGGCAACAACAGCTGCACGCTGAATAAATTGCGCCACGCCAGAGGTTGAATATTGAATGAGATTTTCAAACACAGGTGCAAGACTGGGGTGCACCGTCAGCCAGCCAACGCGCCATCCTGTCATCGCCCAGTTTTTCGAAAAGCTGTTGACAAAGATGATCCTGTCTTCATCATCCATCACATCAAAAAATGACGCGGCACGCGAACCGTTGTAGTGAAAATGGTTATAGATTTCATCGGCTATAATCCAAAGTCCGTGTTTGCGTGCAAATGCCAAAATCTCTTTGAGCGTTTCAATGTCGGCCGTCCAGCCAGTCGGGTTGGACGGTGAATTGACAAAAATTGCTTTGGTTTTCGAAGTGCGATTGGCCTCAAGTTTCGTACTATCCAGCGACCAGCCGTTGCTTCCAAAGTCGAGTGTAATTGCCTTTGGCGCTGCCCCTGCAATTGCCGCCGCCGCAGCAAAATTTGGCCAAGCGGGCGACAAATAAAGCACTTCATCGCCTTGACCGGCTACAGCTTGGATCGCAAGCTGAATAGATTGCATGCCCGATCCGGTGACAAGAAATTGGTCGGCTGAAAATTCTCGCTCGAAATGACGCGTGTGATAGCGCGCCAACGCGTCGCGCAATTCTGGAATACCGCGCTGCCAAGTGTAAAAAGTTTCGCCATTTTGAAGCGCAGCAACACCTGCGTTGCGGATATAATCTGGCGTTGGCAAATCACCTTCGCCTGCCCACAGCGGAATGATCCCGTCTTTGCGGCGTCCATGATTCATCACAGCGACAATGCCGCTTTCCGGCGCGTTGATCGCTTCTAAACGGAGTTGGTTGATTAAAGTTTGGTTCACGCGCTTCTCCTTGGTCACACGCGCTCATACAGTATGTACGCTACAAGCCAAATAGCAAAAAACCCCAGCGTGGCTGGGGTTCTTTATGTTCGAATCTGAAACGAAAACTAGGCTTTTTTACCTTTTGCAAGCAAGTCGCGGATTTCGCCGAGCAATACTTCCTGTGCTGGGGGAGCGGCAGGTGCAGGCGCCGCAGCTTCTGCCTTTTTCATTGAGTTCATTGCTTTTACGATCATGAAAAGGATCCAAGCAACGATCAGGAAATTGATAACGAGTGAAATAAAGCTACCGTAACCGATTGTTGCGCCGGCTTCTTTTGCAGCAGTGAACGTTGCGGCTGGAGCGCCAGCCAGCTGAATGAACTTATTCGAAAAGTCCACGCCGCCGGTCAAATAGGCGACGATTGGCATCAAAATATCGTCTACCACTGAGCTGACCAGCTTACCAAAAGCGCCGCCGATGATCACACCGATTGCGAGATCTACAACATTGCCTTTCATGGCAAATTCTTTAA
>JBGTAU010000438.1:0-6043 GCA_041749675.1 Rhizobiaceae bacterium
GCGACAATCAGCACCTTAGCACTGTTCGCCCCGGCCGCTTCCAGCAAATCCGTGCGCGAGGCATCACCGTAAAACAGCTTGAAACCAAACTTGCGCAACGCGTCAATTTGTTCGGTATCATGCTCCAATACGATAGAGCGATAGCCATTGGCCAGCAGCAACCGGCCAACCGTCATGCCAAAACGCCCAAAACCCGCAATGATGACTTCTGGGTCTTTTTCATCAATCACATCTGGCGCACGCAGAGTACCACCGCGCAAAAAGGCTGGCTGAATGACCTTCTCATCAAACAGGATCATCAACGGTGCCAGTGCCATTGAGATCGCAACGACTGCCACCAATAAGCCAGCGTCATCGACGCCCAAGAGCCCCAGCCCCGTGACGAAAGAAATCAGCACAAAGGCGAACTCGCCGCCTTGCGCCAGTAGAAAAGAAAAACGCGAGGCATCCGGCGTTGACATACGAAATAGCTTGGCAATAAAAAAATGCACCACAAGCTTGATCGCTACAAAAGCAAGCACAAGGCCCACCACCATCGCCGGTTTTTCCGCCAACAAATCAAAATCAATGCCCGCGCCAACGGCAATGAAAAACACCGCAAGCAGCAAGCCCTTAAACGGATCAAGGTCCATTTCCAGCTCATGGCGGTATTCGCTTTCGGCCAAAACCACGCCCGCAAGAAATGTTCCAAGCGCAGCCGAAAGGCCAACTTGCTGCATCAAAAGCGTTATTCCAACGACGATCAACAGCGCAAACGCGACAAATATTTCGCGAATGCCGGTGTTGGCAACAATGCGAAACAATGGTCGCATCAAATAGCGCCCGGCCACGATAATTGCCGCCACCGCGCCAAACACTGCAAGCGTTTGCACCCATGCTGGCAGGCCGCCAATCAGCGTGGCACCGTGGCTGGCATCCGCATGCTGTGTTGCCAAAAGCGGCAACAGCGCGAGCATCGGGATCACCGAAATATCCTGAAACAACAGCACCGAAAACGTCGATTGCCCAACAGACGTTTTCATCAACCCGCGCTCTTGCATGCCTTGCAACACAATAGCCGTCGACGAAAGTGCCAGCACCAGCCCAACGACCAACGCGGTCTTCCAATCGGTACCAAACAGATAGGCAGCCACACCAATAGCGGTTGCCGTGCCAATGACTTGCAGTCCACCAAGCCCCAAAATTAAGCGGCGCAATTCAAAAAGTTTGGATGGCTGCAATTCAAGCCCGACCAAAAACAGCATCATGATGACGCCAAATTCAGCAAAATGCATGACGCTCGTGTCTGTTCCGCCGCCAATAAGTCCAGCGACCGATGGCCCGATTACAATGCCAGCAAGCAGATAGCCAAGCACAGATCCAAGTCCAAGACGTGTGGCAATCGGTGCGGCGATCACGGCCGCTGCGAGATAAACAAATGCCCCTAGCAAAAACTGATCAAGATGCATTTTTGTCGCCTCGCGCACTGTTTGCCCCGGCAAACGATTTAGGCAGGTCATAGCCCAAGGCCAGTAATTTGAGCGGATCTTTGCGCCCGTCGCGCAGGTCCACGATAAGTTCACGGTAGGCCTCAGCGCGGCCTGACAAAACCGCAGGATCAAGCGTGCGCCCCGCATGGATGACAAATGGCTTGAGCCAACCCATGCCGCATAAATACGCTGATTGATTAAACGGCGTGAGCATTTCGCCAATGTCAAACCTGTTATGGCCGGCTGGGCCATAGGCCTCTTTGGCACCGCCTGTTGATATCGCCGTCATTAAAAACTTGCCTGCCAACTGAAGACCACCCGCGCCATAGGCCCAGCCGTGTTCCAGCACCAAGTCGAGCCACTCTTTGATGATCGCCGGCGATGAATACCAATAAAATGGATGCTGCAAGACGACGATGTCGTGCTCCTGTAAAAGTGATTGTTCGCGCCGCACATCAATGAGAAAGTCCGGATAGGCGGCGTACAAATCATGGACAGTCACATCATCCAAGCCCTCCAGCGCATCCAACATGGCCTGCTGCACGATTGAAGTACTCTTGCGCGGATGGGCAAACAGGATAAGTATTTTTTTGGTGTTCGGCATGGATTGATATTCATTTCAAAAATAATTTTGTCACTCATGCCATCAATTCGGTGCTTACCAAAGCAATTGCAACACTACATTTTGGTGTTTTCATAAAATAACAATCTGTTTCGCAACGATTCTTGCGATTTGCTGCGAACCTGTCTATAAGCGCTTCAAATTCCCATTAATCGGTGGTCTGACCACCGCCCGCCACGGGAGAGGCGGGCGACGAAAAGGATATGTGCATGTCTACACAATTGCTTATGCCCAAGGCCACTGCCGTTTGGCTGGTTGACAACACTGCGCTCTCTTTCGAGCAAATTGCATTTTTTTGCCACCTGCATCCACTGGAAGTGAAAGCCATCGCCGATGGTGATTCTGCACAAGGCATTAAAGGCCTCGATCCAATCAACACAGGCCAATTGTCACGCGAAGAAATTTCTAAAGCTGAAGCCAATCCTGATCATCGCTTGAAAATTTCCGATCCAAAAGTGCGTATCCCCGAAGCCAAGCGTAAAGGTGCGCGCTACACACCTTTGTCTAAACGCCAAGATCGTCCGAACGCTATTCTCTGGCTGGTACGCAATCATCCAGAATTGAAAGACGCGCAGATTTCGCGTCTCGTGGGCACAACAAAATCGACCATCGAGCAAGTCCGCAACCGCTCGCACTGGAACGCATCAAATTTGTCTCCAATGGATCCAGTATCACTCGGCATCTGCTCGCAAATCGATCTTGATCTTGAGGTCGAACGTTCATCCAAGGGTCGCCCATCTCACGCAGAAACCGGCGATACACTGCTGCCAGCAGCCACCACGCAAGAGCTCTACAAGGCAGCAGAAGCTGAAGAGCAGGAATTGGATGCTGACAAGATTTTTGCAAAGCTGTCGGCTTTGCGCGGCAGACCAGATGAAGACGATCAGGATGAAGATCGACTCTCAGTGTAGAACTAAAAAACCCAGCTTCAGGCTGGGTTTTTTGTTATTGGCCCACACTCATCACGAACTTCCAAGGTCCGATAAAAATCCGCTAACGATTTCCCGCGTTCTTGCTTGAATTGCCGCGCACTATCATGCGCATGGCGGATGCGGTCGATGCGAAAGGCCCGAAAATCATTGCGCAATTCGCACCATGCGACAAAAGTCCAGACCTTGCCCCAAAACCAAAGACCAAGCGGACGCACAAACCGCTCCGTGATTTTCCCATCAACGTCAGCATATCCAAGTGAAACCACTTTGCGCAGTGCAACCGCGTTCTCAAGAAAATCCACCAACGCGCGCTCGGCGTCGGTCATTAAAATGCCCGGCGCGTGAACCTCAACCGCTTGTAGCCGTGCTTGCAACGCAGGCGGCAACACAGCGCCAATTTTGACCAACGCCTCTTCTGCAGCGCGCGCCATCGCAGCACCGCCAAAAGCACGCGCCATACGAGCCCCTGCGACCAGTGCCACGATTTCATCCCGCGTAAACATCAACGGCGGCAGATCGAAACCTTCGCGTAAAATATAGCCGACACCAGCCTCACCATCGACGGGTACGCCCGTCGCCTGCAGATCTGCAACATCGCGGTAAATTGTACGCTCTGAAACTTCCAATCGTTCAGACAGCATCTTCGCGGTGACCAAGCGGCCACCACGAAGATTTTGGATAATTTGAAATAAACGGTCAGCGCGGCGCATCAATCACCTCGTGAACAACCCAATGGAATTGCCATCAAGATCGAGACAATAAGCAAAGCGACCGGCTGGGATTTGAACTATCTCAGACACCACTTGGCCGCCAGCTGACACCGTCCGCTCAAGCGCACTTTCTAGTGGTTCCGGCACAGCCAAATGAATTGTACTGCCACTTCCATTTGCGGCAGGTTTACCGACATAAAGATGGCCTGAAACACCCGCGCCTTCAGCCGGAGTGAAAATTGATGTCACGTTCGGGCCCATGTCTTGATCCACCAACTCATTTTGCAATACAGTTTCATAAAACTGCTTCGACTTCGCAAGGTCTGTTACTGGAATTTCAAACCAAACGACTGCGTTTTGCGGTGTAAAGCTCATGATTTATCTCCTGTTGAATAATCATGGTATAGCCCACCCCTCCTGACACCATTCTGTCAGGAGCATTTTATACAATCTCAAAAATCGACATCCGATGAAGAATTGACCATTCGATTAAAAAATTAGCAGTGTTACGTGTTTTACCTTGCGTCATATCACTCTCGCATATTAGACTTTGTACTAAGCCCTCGACACCTTTTGGTTCGATTCGGCGAGGCGGTAACCCATGAAAAATCCAGACCCGCACAAGAAAGCGGAGATTATAGATCACATCTATGACGTGGCACTGGATCCCATTCGCTACGAGCAATTGCTCGACGCCTGGGAAAGCCGCATGGCACCTCTGCGGGGCAAAGAAGCAGATCAGGACATCGAGCCAGACGTTCTCGCCCACGCCCGCCGCGCCAGTGAGTTTTTGGATCGTTTTCGCGATGACAGCGAAGAAGAAAGCCTTCACTCAAGATTAGCAACTGAAATCGCAGCAGCGTTTTGCGTTGGCCATAGCGGCCGTATCATCGAATTCAATCCAGCCGCAAAAGACTTATTTGGCATGGAATCAGGTGAGAATATCAACGTCTTGCTGCTTGACCGTGGTGAAAAAGATCAATTGGCACAAGCCATTCTGGCAGCTACCGGTAAGGCGCGAAAAGCCTCGCTTTTACGCTTCAGCGCCACCGATAGCGAACGCGCTGTTATCTTCCATATTGCCCCAATTTTTGCGCCAACAGGCGAAACCGTCGCTCTGGTGCGCACATCCGAACTCGGTTGGCCCGATGGCCTAACACAGCTGTTAAAAGACGCCTTCAAGCTGACAACCACAGAAATTGAAATCGTCCGGAATCTAGTAGAGGGAAAAAGCGTTAAGGAGATCTCGACAGAACGAGACCGTTCATTTGATACCGTGCGCGCCCAGCTCAAATCGATATTGGGTAAAACCGAAACGCGCTCGCAGACGGAACTGATCCGCATTGTCTTGAGTCTCATGGAAGTTGTTGGCAACGCTTCGCGCGCAGATCATACCCTCACCAATCAGCCAAAAGGCCTCGAACCCATACCCTATCAAACCATGATGCAACCAGGAGGCCGACGCTATGATTGGATTGAGTTTGGTGACCCAAAAGGCCGCCCGTGTGTTTATTTGCCCCTCGATTACGGCTTGCTACGCTGGCCACTCAGTGCCGAAATTGAAGCAAAGCGACGCAACATTCGCGTTATAGCACCGGTCCGCGCTGGCTTTGGTCATTCAGGATCCCTGCCACCAAAAATCGATTATGCTGGCGAGACTGGCGCTGATATCGGTCGTCTACTGGATCATCTGGGCATTACCAACGCGGCTATTCTCACACTTGGCGCAGATTTTCGCTATGCACTACGCCTTGCCAATGTAAGACCAAATCTTGTCAGTGGCATCCTAGCGTGCGCTGGAACGCTGCCAATTCTCTCGTCCAGCCAATATGAACGTATGGGCAAATGGCATCGTTTTATTTTGGCCAATGCCCGTTATGCGCCCCTGATCTTGCCGTTCTTAGTTAAAGCCGGATTTTCATTAGCAAGACGCATTGGCAAGGTGCAGTTCCTCAATTCGGTTAATGCCGATTCGCCATCTGATTTGAAAACCTATGCCATTCCTGAAGTGCGCGAGGCGATGCTTTTGGGGTCAGAAATTTGTCTGAGTGATTGGCACATTGCCCATGAAGCATTCGCCCGCGAGTGTATCGATTCAGAATCCGATTGGTCGCATGTCATTCGCGCGTGCAAAACGCCGGTGCGCATGTTGCAAGGCGATCAAGATCCACAGTCGCCGCGCAAAACAATAGAAGAACTTATCCCTGAGTTTCCCAACCTTGATATTTCCATCATTCAAGATTGCGGCCAACTGTTGTTTTTCAAAGAATGGCCAATGGCACTCGACGAACTGGAAGAGTTTTTGCCAAA
>JBGTAU010000439.1:0-5023 GCA_041749675.1 Rhizobiaceae bacterium
ACTGCGGTGCGGCCATGTAACTTTGAGCGGTTGCGTGCGGCCTGCTAGTTTTTCACCGGCAATATCCGGCCAGGACAACGCCAACGCTGCATCTACATGAGTGCGCTTGGCCAACATCGGATCGAGCAGTTTGGTTATTGACCCACCCAGTGGCTGGAAATATGTGCTTTTTTTCATTGAACGGATAAATCTCTGATTTGTGCAAATATAAACTGTTTGTGACGGGTTTGCCTACTGGAAATGAGTGCGGCAATCGCTCAGTTTAGCGCGATGAAGATTCAACCTGATAAAATCGGACTCAGCGCGACGCTGCTTGCATGGTATGACGTACATGCTCGCGACCTGCCTTGGCGCACGGGGCCGGCAGACGTCGCCCGCGGGCTTCGAACGGATCCTTATCGGGTGTGGCTGTCGGAGATCATGCTACAGCAAACAACTGTGAGTGCCGTCAAAGATTACTATTTGAAGTTTCTGCGGTTTTGGCCAAATGTCCTAGCCCTTGCCGATGCAGACGAAGAAGATGTGCTCAAAGCGTGGGCTGGGCTCGGGTATTATAGCCGCGCGCGTAATCTGCACAAAGCAGCGCGGCAGATTGCTGATCAACACAATGGGATTTTTCCGCAATCTTTTGACGAACTTATTAAACTTGCTGGCATTGGGCGGTACACCGCTGCAGCAATTGCTTCAATCGCTTTTGATCGGCCTGAGCCCGTCGTTGATGGCAATGTGGAGCGGGTATTTTCGCGGGTTTTTGCCATTGCAACACCGCTTCCGGCTGCAAAATCGGAAATCTATGCGCGGGTTGCGGCGGAAATGGCGGGGCATCGGCCCGGAGATTTTGCGCAAGCATGCATGGATCTTGGTGCAACCCTGTGCAGTCCAAAACGACCTAAATGCATGCAGTGTCCACTGCGTAATCAATGTGCTGCTTTACGGAAGGGTGATCCAGAAAACTACCCGGTTAAAGTGCCTAAGGCGGTAAAGCCAAAACGCTATGGCGCTGCTTTCGTGGCCGTTGATGTTACGGGTGCGATATTATTAAACAAGCGTTCAGATAAAGGGCTGCTGGCTGGTATGACGAGCGTTCCAACCAGTGCATGGGATGCGCGCACCGACGGAGCTACCGATGTAACAGCGGCTCCTTTTGTTGGTGATTGGCAACCGTGCGGCTCAATCCGCCATGTGTTTACGCATTTTGAACTCGAGCTATTCGTTTTCAAAGCCCACATTGGAAATTCTGCGACGACACCTGTGGGACATTGGTGGTCGCCAGCCGATGTCGTTTCGAGCGAAGCTCTACCGACTGTCATGAAAAAGGCAATTGAAGCGGCTATTGTGGGCACCCTGAAGAGGCAAAAGTTATGATACCCATAAAACATGTTGTGTTTGATATTGGCAAAGTGCTGATCAATTATGATGCAGAAATTCCATTTCGACGGCTGATCCCTGATGAAAGTGTACGCCTTCACTTTATGACCAATATTTGCTCGCCAGCTTGGAATATCGAGCAAGATCGCGGGCGACTATGGGAAGAGGCGGAAGCACTGTTGATCGCTGATCACCCGCATCATGCGGACAATATTCGTGGTTTTCGTACCTTTTGGCATGAAATGGTTCCGTCTGCGATTGATGAAACTGTTCATATCATGCGCACGCTGATCAGCACTGGCAAAGACGTGACATTGCTGACGAATTTTGCAGCTGACACTTTTAGGCAAGCGCAAGATTTGTATCCGTTTTTAATGGAATCGCGCGGTGTTACGGTTTCTGGCGAAGTAAAACTCTTGAAGCCGGATGCGCGGATTTATGAATTGCACACGCAGAATTTTGGCCTTGACGCAGCGGCTACGCTGTTCATTGATGATAGCGCCGCAAATGTGAAGGGCGCGCAGGATTTTGGATGGCACGCGGTGTTGTTTACAGGGGCAGAAAATTTGCGCGGTGATTTGCAAAGATTTGGACTGTTCGATTAGCTTATTTCCGCTTATTCCAAGCCTATGACCAAAATTCGCCCCCCTCTCTTCCTCTCAATTGCTCTCTTCTTGGCTGGCCTTGGCGCTGCAGGGCAGTTTGCTAAAATTGGGGTCATTTTTGACTACGTCAGCGCGGCCTATGCGGACGCGTCGGTGACATGGCTGGGGTTACTCGTTTCCGGTGTGGGTATGGTGGGGCTGGTGTTTGGCTCTACTGCCGGCATTATTCTGGCGCGGATGGGGACGCGCTCTGTGCTGGTGGGCGCGTTGCTCGCCGGTGCTGCGCTGTCTTTTATACAAAGTTTGATGTTGCCGCTGCCGATGTTTCTCGTCCTTCGCTTTCTTGAAGGATTTTCGCATTTGGCCATTGTGGTGTGCGGGCCGGTGATTATTGCGGAAACATTGACGGGCAAAGACCGCGATTTTGGCATGACGCTGTGGTCCACCTTCTTTGCCGTATGCTTTGCATTTATGGCGTGGGCGGGACGGCCTTTGGTTGAGGCCTACGGTGTGGGCTGGCTGTTTGTGGCGCACGGCATATATATGGCCGTGATGGCGCTGATCATGTTGACCTTGCTGCCGAAGGACGTGGCGCGCACTCATGAACCGCTTTCGCTGAGCAACATTGTGCGTCAGCACGGCGAGATTTATGCCTCGCCGCGTATTGCCGCGCCCGCGCTTGGATTCATGTTTTACACCATGATGTATGTGGCGATCTTATCACTTTTGCCGCCAATGATGGGCACGCATCAAACGTTTGTTGGCACCGCTGTGCCGCTGGTGTCAATCGCCGCATCGCTGACACTCGGGGCATACTTGATTGCGCGCTATCCGGCAGTTGGAGTTGTGCAAATTGGCTTTGCGATTGCAGCGTTGGCCGTGATGATCATGTGGTTGGGTTGGGGTAATGCGCTGGTGTCCATTAGTGGCGCATTGCTGTTATCCGCTGCAGTCGGGCTGGTGCAGAGCGCATCTTTTGCGGCCATCGGTCAGCTGAATGACAGCCACACGGACCGCTCACGCGCAACGGGGGCAATCGCGCAATTGGGCAATGTGGGTACGACCAGCGGAACGCCAATTTTGGCAGCCTTGATTGCGGCCTACGGCATCAATGGATTGGCCGCGTTTGCGTTTTTATTGTCGATTGGAGGCATCGTAATCCATAGCTGGTTGAAGGCGCGGCGGGGTTAAGCTGGGTTCCATCCCGGTTCCGCCATCTCGAAATTCTCAAACAAAAACCCCGGCGCAACGGTGCAGCTGACCAGTGTCCAGTCTCCACAAGTTTCCGCCGCTTGCCACCAGCCGGGCGGCACAATCAGCTGTGGCCGCTCGCCGGCAATGAGATCCATGCCGAGTATTTGATGCGTTTCGGTATTGCCATCTTCGGAGAGTTTGAGTTTGAGCGGCGCGCCTGCGTGGAAGAGCCAGACTTCGGATGAGCCATGGACCTTGTGCCAATGCGAGGGCTTACCAGCTTCGAGCAGGAAGTAGATGGCTGTGGAATGGCCGCGAGCGTCTGGGCCTGTATCGCGAAAGGTTTGCACGAACCAGCCGCCTTCTGGGTGGGGAGCTAGGTTTAGGAGGGTGATGATGGTGGCGGGGGTGAGCATGGTCATTTTCCTTCTCGTTCCGCCTTAAACGCGGCTATGGCCACAGCAGCGATGTCACGAGGGATCATGCGTAAGCTGCGGCCATCGAAGGGCAAATGTTTCAGTTCGTTCATTACCAAACCAGCAAGAGCGAAGGCTTGCGCCAGATCACGGCGGGCTTTGGCGGCACCCCGCTCAGAGCGCTGTGATAACCAGTATTTGTGGATCGCAAAGATCCTCGGGTCTGCGACAGACATCAAGAGTGGCATACCTTTAGCATCGATCACTGGCTGTTCAAATGACTGTGCACTTTCCAGCCAAACCAGTCCGCTGATTGGTGAAGGCTGTATATCACCCTGTCCGGCTTCAAATGGCTCATTGACCCAAGGCGGATTGCGTTCAGGGCGGATTATATCAACCAGAAACCCATCGCGGTTACGTGCACGAAATGGCTGGCTCGTAAGTTCAAATGAGCGGTCAGCGGAGCGCAGCACGCCGATGAGCGTCTCCTGCTCCAAGTCATCGCTGGCGATAAAGCGCAATGGCGCACGATGATTGAGTAAAAGGTCAATGTCCTGCGTAGAGGTTAGCCCGCTGTCGAAGGTTACAGCGGCCATCGCTTCGTAGGCATAAAGCGCGTGTGTGCCGACAATTTTAACGCGACCGGGGCCGATGCCAGCATCCGCGAAGGCACGGATGATTTCTGCAGAGATGACCGGAATGCGCGCAATTTTGCGGGCGACATTGGTCGCGCCCTGCATGGCCATCTTGGCCTTAAGGGAAGCAAGTCGCTGTTTTACGTCCGCCCGCGCATTTAGAAAATTATTACGAAGCGCCTCTGTCTCCGCCGACCTTGGGCCCAAGGTAGTTTGCACACGCTTGCCGTAATCATCATAGCAGGAACGGTGCAAATATTCAGTGCCTCTCGCCTTCATCCACACCATCGAACCACGCGCTGAACGCTCGCGGTGCGATAATTCTTTCAAGGACTCAAAAGTCTGCATCGTGTCAGCAAACTCACGGGCCTGAATCATATCGAAGGGTTCGTAGGACATGGTGGTGTTTTAACAGTTGAGCGGATTTTTTGCAATGATTGTTAAAACATTTAAGTGGATTGTTGCATAAGAGGCGGTGCTGGCGGGAAGTGGCGTTAGATCTAGAAGAGTTGGCAGGCAGCAAAAAAAGTTAAGAACCACGCCGTATTGACAAAATCCTACTTCCGCACTTCGCTAGAACGACCTAGCTTATCAAAATCAGAAAATCGAGCACCAATAACGACTGGAATTACTATCATTTCAATTTCGCTAAGCAAAAATTGCAGGCAGATCAACATCCGAGTAACACATGGCCAGTAAAACTATACAAATGGGTTCTCCAAAAAAAAGTTAGAACCACTATTTTCTCGCATTAAAGGTATCAAAGACGGTTTGCTTGCAGCTCATCGCGCAGGGATTGGTTCAC
>JBGTAU010000440.1:0-19521 GCA_041749675.1 Rhizobiaceae bacterium
TGTGATATATATTAACATTCATATATTTGAATTTAAACGGAATACTAGGGGTAAAGACAAATTAGTGCGCTTATGGTGTGCGGAATAAATCGCGCAGCAAATTGCTCACATTAAATCCACCCGCCATCGACGATAAATTCCTGGCCGGTGCAAAACCGTGAATCATCGGCACTTAAAAACAAGACCATGTTGGCAATATCTTCAGGTTGGATAAGCCCGCGCATGGCTTGGTGTTCGTCTAAGGTTTTTTGACCAGCCGCATCGAACCAGAGTTCCTTTTGGCGAGCGGTCATGGTCCAACCGGGATATACAGTATTGACCCGAATGTTGTGCCTGCCAAGTTCCATCATAAATGATCGTGTTAAGCCATGAACGGCGGCTTTGGCTGTTGTGTAGGCAGGCATAGCGCCCATTTTCAATTTCCACGATGTCGACGAAAAATTGATAATGGACCCAGATTGCTTGGCAATCATATCGGGTGCGACTGACTGAATGGCAAAAAACATATGGCGTAGATTGACTGCCATGCGCTCATCCCAATATTCGGGCGTTACTTCGCGCCATTCATGGCGTTGATCATGAGCAGCGTTGTTGACTAAAATATCTGCGGCACCGATCTTTGATTTGAGCGTTTCAAGTGCCGCTTTTAGTTGGTCGATATTGCGCAAATCACAGTGTACTGCAAACGCCCCGTGCCCTAACTTGTCGGCAAGAGATTCAGCGGCGCCGCCGTTGAGATCAAGAATGCCGACTGTCGCTCCTTGCTGCGCGTATGCCGAGCTCACGGATTCGCCAATGCCGCCAGCGCTGCCTGTGATGTATACTATTTTGCCCTTTAGGCTTGGATAGTCAGCTGTTGTCATAGGGGAAACCTATCCAGTTTTTTACCTTGTAGCGGTTTAATGACTTATGTTTTTGATTGCAGCAAGCAAACAGTGTGCAAACTGAATAAATTCACTGGCAATTTGACCAAACGGTTCAAATTTTTCTTAGTTCGCGTATTTGCCTCTTGCCAAGTTGCCACAAAGGGTTTTCGATGGTGTCAGTCCGAGTAGGGTAGGCTCGGCCAATCGTTCCATCAAGAAAGGCAATTTAACATGTCGGGAACTTTCAAAAAACTTCTTGCAGCAACCGCACTGATGTCCATCATGGCCACAGGCGCTTATGCAAAAACTCTGGTTTATTGCTCAGAAGGCTCACCAGAAAACTTCTCTCCGTCCATCAACACCACCGGCACCAGCCTCGATGCTGCGCGTCCGGTCTACAATAAGCTCGTGCAATTTGCGCCCGGTTCAACCAATCCAGAACCAGCTTTGGCAGAAAGCTACGAAATAACCGACGGCGGTCTAACCATTACGTTCAAGCTGCGTGCAGGCGTAAAAATTCATTCGGGTGTGAACGGCTTTACTCCGACACGCGATTTGACAGCTGAGGATGTCATCTGGTCCTTTGAGCGTATGTCAAAGCCTGACCATCCCTATGCGAAGGTTTCTGCAGGCTCCTATGATTATTTCAATGATATGGGCATGCCAGACTTATTGGCTTCCATAGAAAAGGGAGCAGATGATTTAACGGTTGTCATGAAGCTCAAAGAGCCAAATGCACCAATTATCGCCAACCTTGCGATGGACTTTGCGACCATTCATTCCGCTGAATACGCCAAGTTTTTGAGCGACAAGGGCACACCTGAGCAATTCGACCAAATTCCAGTTGGCACAGGTTCGTTCTCGTTTGTGGATTACCAAAAAGACGCCGTCATTCGCTATAAGGCGTTTGAAGGTTGGGCAGGTAAGCCAAAGGTTGATGACCTTGTGTTTGCGATCACGCCAGATCCAACCGCTCGTTATGCAAAACTTCAGGCCAATGAATGTCAGATCATGATTGCGCCAAATCCAGCAGATCTTCCAGCTATGAAAGCCAATGCTGACGTCGAAGTTTTGGAGCAGGCCGGTTTGAACATTGGCTATCTTTCAATGCAAACTCAAAAGCCACCGTTTGATAAAGTTGAGGTGCGTCAGGCTATTGCCATGGCAATCGATAAAGCCGCAATCTTGAAGGAAGTTTATCAAGGTGCTGGCCAACCCGCCAAGAACCCAATTCCACCAACCATGTGGTCTTACGATGATGCGACCGCTGACTATGGCTATGACCCTGAAAAGGCGAAAGCGATGTTGGCAGCTGCTGGCGTCACAACGCTCGAAACTGACCTTTGGTACATGCCAGTGCAACGTCCTTACAATCCAAATGGCAAGCGTATGGCCGAAATGATGCAAGCGGATCTTGCTAAGGTCGGCATCAATGCCAAGCTGGTTTCTTACGAATGGGGTGAATACCGCAAGCGGTTGCAAGCTGGCGAGCATCAAATGGGATTGCTTGGATGGACTGGTGACAATGGGGATCCAGACAACTTCTTCTTCCTTGCCGGTTGTGACAAGGATGGCAAGCCAGCGGGTCAAAACCTGTCAAAATGGTGTGATCCGAAGTTCAACGAAAACATGATGAAGGCGCGTACGCTGACTGATCAAGCAGAGCGGACAAAGCTTTATCAAGAAATGCAAAAGATCCATCATGATCAAGTTGCATGGATGAACATTGCCCATTCGACGGTGTTTGAACCCATCCGCAAAGGCGTAACTGGCTATAAAGTGTCACCATTTGGAGCGCATGAGTTCCAGACGGTTGACGTCGCAGAATAACCCGCAATGATTGGGGCAGGGGAAACCCTGCCCTAACTCTATCTGTCAAATGCATTTTCTGGCTAAGTACTGGACTGATTTATTCTGGAAATGCTTGTAAGCGGGGGCGTATGTTTACCTATCTTCTAAAACGTTTGGCGCTTACTGTGCCGACATTCATCGCACTTATGTTCATCACGTTTGTGATGATTCGCCTTGTGCCTGGCGACCCAATCGAGGTGCGGCGCGGCGAGCGCGGTATCGATCCTGAGCGCTTGGAAATTTTACGCCATGAAATGGGCTTAGATTTGCCCGTCTGGCAGCAGTTTTACAATTATGTGTCTGATATTTTTCATGGAAATTTTGGTGTTTCCCTTGTGTCGAAGACACCCATATTAGAAGAATTTCTAAAGCTATTTCCAGCGACTCTCGAACTGACTTTATGCGCAATGATGTTTGCGATATTGCTCGGCGTACCAGCTGGCGTCATTGCAGCAGCGCGGCGGGGTAGTGTTTATGATCAATCCTTGATGGGGCTAGCGCTCACCGGATATTCAATGCCAATCTTTTGGTGGGGGTTGATCCTCATTTTAATTGTGTCCAACACGCTTGGGCTAACACCCGTTTCTGGACGTGTGGATCTCATTAAATTTTTCTATCCGCCTGTGACTGGTTTTGCCTTGATTGATTCCCTTTGGTCGGGACAGAAAGGCGCGTTCTTGGATGCAGTGCGCCATCTTATTTTGCCGACAATTGTGCTTGGTACTGTACCACTTGCGGTTATCGCTCGCATGACGCGCTCATCTATGCTAGAAGTGTTAGAAGAGGACTATGTGCGCACGGCGCGCGCTAAAGGTCTGTCTGCACGCCGTGTAATTGGCGTTCATGCCCTGCGCAATGCGCTTATTCCAGTGGTCACCGTTGTTGGCTTGCAAGTCGGAACGTTGCTAGCAGGTGCAGTGCTCACAGAAACCATTTTTTCTTGGCCCGGCGTTGGAAAGTGGCTGATTGAATCGATCGGTCGGAGAGATTATCCGGCGCTGCAAGGCGGCATTATGTTGATTGCTTCAATTGTAATTGTTTTCAATTTGCTGATTGACCTCCTTTACGGACTTATCAATCCGAGGATCCGACATGGCTGATGTTCTCTTGGAACCAAACAAAGTTCCCAGCAGTCCTCTTGTTCTGTTTTGGGCAGCATTTTGTGAAAATCGCGGCGCGATGTTTGGCCTTGTAATTTTATCTGCCATCATCCTTTGTGCAGTCTTTGCAGGCGTAATTGCGCCTCATGACCCGATTGAACAATACCGGGGCTTTAGCAAACTTCCGCCTGCTTGGTTCGACAATGGCGATGCGCGCTTTCTTTTGGGTACCGATGCTGTCGGCCGCGATATGCTGTCGCGATTGATGTATGGCGCACGCATATCGCTGTTTATCGGTGTCGCTGTGATGAGTGTTTCGATGGTCGTTGGGATATTTTTAGGGCTATCGACTGCGTGGTTCGGCGGGCTTTATGACGTGATTGTTATCCGGATCATGGACCTTATTGTCTCGATCCCAAGCCTTGTTCTGGCTATCCTTATCATGGCCGTTTTGGAGCCAAATCTTACCAATACAATCATTGCCGTGACGATTGTTTATTTGCCACGTTATGTGCGCTTGGTGCGTGCGTCCGCGCTCACGGAATTGCCCAAGGATTACGTCACAGCCGCAAAGGTGTCTGGAGTAAAACCCTTTCGTTTGATGACAAAAACAGTCTTTCCAAACTGCGCAGCGCCGCTGATTGTACAGGGTGCGCTCGGTATTTCGGATGGTATGTTGGAGGCGGCTGGACTTGGGTTTTTGGGACTCGGTGCGCAGCCACCAATGCCGGAATGGGGCGCGATGCTGGCGGATGCGCGGGAATTCATCACTGCAGCGCCGTGGATCATGATGATGCCTGGCCTTGCAATCTTAATCACTGTACTTTGCATCAATCTGGTGGGCGATGGCTTGCGCGATGCGCTTGATCCCAAGCTGCGGAGGAGTTGAGATGTCCCTCTTAGAGCTTCAAGATCTCACTGTAACATTCGCCACTGGCTCGGGGGCATTTAAGGCTGTAGATGGCGTTTCGCTCGATATTAACCCGGGCGAAGTTGCGGCGATTGTTGGCGAATCTGGATCTGGCAAATCAGTCGCGATGCTGGCAGTGATGGGGTTGCTGCCGAAAACAGCGACAGTGACAGCCTCCCGCATGCATTTTAACGGGCATGATCTCTTGGGCATTTCGGCGAGTGATCGACGTAAAATTATTGGCAAAGATATGGCGATGATTTTCCAAGAACCCATGTCTTCGTTGAACCCTTGTTTCACGGTTGGATTTCAAATTGGCGAGTCGTTGAAAGTCCATATGGGCATGGACAAAGCGCAACGAAAACTGCGCTCGATTGAGTTGTTGGAACAGGTAGGGATCACCGAACCAGAACGCCGCCTCAATGCCTTTCCGCATCAATTGTCCGGCGGGATGAGCCAACGAGTGATGATTGCTATGGCGATTGCCTGTAATCCAAAACTATTGATTGCCGACGAGCCAACCACTGCGCTTGATGTGACGATCCAAGCACAGATTTTGGATTTGCTCGTTACTTTGCGCGAAAAAACCGGCATGGCGCTGGTGCTGATTACGCACAATATGGGGGTGGTGGCGGAGACTGCGGAACGCGTTGTCGTGCAATATGCGGGTCAACAAGTTGAGCGCCAAAGTGTGCCGTCGCTCTTTGCAACGCCGCGCCATCCCTATACCGCGGCGCTTCTGGCCGCACTGCCAGATCGCGCAAATGGGGCGCGCCTTCCGGCTATTGCGGGCGTGGTTCCTGGATTGCTGGACCGTCCAAACGGTTGTCTTTTCAACCCTCGTTGTGGTTTTGCAGATGATCGTTGCCGAACCGTTCAGCCTCCAAGGCAAAGCGCGGAAATGGGCGAGGCGCTGTGTCATTATCCTGTAAAATATAACGAGGCCGCAGCATGAATGCGATTGTGACGGCGACGGACCTTAAGCGATTTTACCAAATTCGGCGCGGGGCATTTTCAAAGCCGATGGATTTACAAGCGCTGGCAGGCGCAAGCTTTAGCGTTGAGGCGGGCAAAACTCTTGCGGTCGTTGGCGAATCTGGATGCGGCAAGTCTACGCTCGCGCGGGTGTTGACCATGATTGAACCGGCGACCAATGGATCGCTGGTCATTGATGGTAAAACTGTGACCGGAGCGAATGCGGAAACCTTACTGGCTTTGCGATCGACCGTGCAGATCGTGTTTCAAAACCCTTATGGCTCTCTCAACCCGCGCCAGAAAATCGGCGATATCATCGAAGAGCCGTTGCAAATAAATACTTCACTGTCGGCTGATGAACGCAAAGTAAAAGTGGCAGATATGCTGCGTGAAGTTGGCCTGCGGCCGGAACATGCAGGACGCTATCCGCACATGTTTTCAGGCGGGCAACGTCAGCGCATTGCGATTGCGCGCGCGATTGTGTTGAACCCTAAAGTGCTTGTTTTGGATGAACCCGTGTCGGCGCTGGATGTCTCCATTCAGGCGCAAATTCTGAATCTTTTAGGCGATCTGCAAGAGCGGTTTGGGCTCACGTATATATTTATCAGCCATGATCTTTCTGTGGTGCGCCATGTGGCTGATGATGTGATGATTATGTATTTGGGACGACCGGTTGAAAAAGCTTCGGTCGAAGACGTCTTCACTCATCCGAAACATCCTTATACACGCGCTCTTCTTTCCGCTACGCCAATTGCCGATCCATCGCGCCGAGGAAAACGCATCAAATTGGTGGGCGAATTGCCATCACCGTTTAGTCCGCCAAAAGGCTGCGCTTTTAATCCGCGATGTGCTTTTGCCAGAGATGTTTGCCGAACAACGGATCCTGCGATGACAATGGTGGGAGCGAGCGAAGTGGCTTGCTTTGCTGCTGCTGAAAATTGGAAGGACTATGCGGCGGCAACTTCGGATTTCAGCTGAAATACAATTATTTTTCAGACTAATTCATGTGAGTGATGCGTGACAGGTAGTATTGGCTCAAGATTTCCTCTTTCAGGAGGAGAAAATGACCCAAACTTTTGATGCTCAGCCAAACAAACATTCGGAATATATCAAACACTTTGCAGAGCGCATGCGGGGCCCGGGAGGCACTTACAATCTTGGAAACTTGATCGGTCTCGTTTCTGAAATTTCATTGCAAGTTATGCACGGCAAAGTGAGTGCTGCAGAATCTGTGGTTGAATATTTGATCGGTAATGCAAGTTCACTCTGGTTGACTGTGGCGACTTTGGTTTTCATAGTGAGTGGCGAGGCTTATTTCCGAGCTTGGAAAAATGGGTTTCCACCGGATGTTCGGTTGAACTGGTGGGGTGACTTTTTATCGGGAATTGGAGCGCTTGCCTTGGGTGTTGCACTATTTTTGCTTGGGCAACCTATTTTGGCAGCGACGGCGGGCTTGCTGCATGCGTTTGGCAAGTTTGGAAGTGCATTTCATGAAAGTTGGGTTGCCGGGCAGTTGGATTGGCCACGCGTGTTTCGCTGGCTGGTGGTGTTTAGCCGGATGCCCGCGTTGGGCGCAACGGCTATTGCCATAGCCCATGTATCGGCCGCGGGAACTTTGATGGCTTTTACTGCACCGGTTACATTGCTGGTTTGCTATAGTCTGTGGCTACGTGCTGACTTGATGTTGCTGCGTGGAAGTTCTTGACGGTTGTTCATTTTCTGAAGCTGTGGCGGTGTAACATGTAGAGGTTCGCTCGGACGGAAAATCGCCCGAGACGCCCAACATTTTGGAATTTCTACGGCATTATAGTTAGGTCGAATTGGCCATTCTGTCTAACGCCAACAAATGACATTCGCGCAAAATATGATCGATTTCATGGATGCGGCGTCGTCGCGCTCCGGGCGGGGAACCGGGGCGAAATGGGCTTATGCGGCGCGGTTTGAAGGTCGATTTCTGAGCGAGCGCCAAGTCGCGCCGCGCCTTCCAACGGGTGAGACGGCGGGCATGGTTGTTGAGATTGCCGAGCACGCGGGTCAGGGCAATGAGGCGATTGCTTAGGTGCGTTGCCTGGATGACATCTTGCGCCGTCGGTTGCGATGGCACGAGAAATATAGGATCAAGAAAACCTGGCAGGCTTATACGCGGCATTGTTGAATCGCGGGGCTTATAGTCTTGACTAGCGAAATGCTTCAATGGATCGATCAATGGAAAGGTGGCAAATTGAGCGGTGTGTTTGTTGAAAGTCTGCCACGGGGGCGCAGGATTGGTCAAGTTGTTGGTCGCATTGAGCGGGGTTTTTCTAGTCGGCGTTTTCAGATCGTACGTCGCCAAAACAATCAGCCGCCGTACGGCAGATTCTGCAGCGCGCAACACGCGCAAGATTGTGCGATAGGTAAAACGCGGTAATGTCGAAAACTGCGCTCCGTTCGCCAGACCCGCCAGCGCATATAACGTCGCAATGACGCGCAGGAGCGCGTCACGATTGCGGTTGATGGCGAGGGTCCAGTCCATAAAAATTTGCCCAGTTTGATTGCACTGCGTTTATTATGCAGTGCTCTCAAGAGAGGGTGGACAGATTTTTTGTTGCGATGTTATTGGGTTTCGGCGCTGCCCCTCATCCGGTCCTTCGGGCTTTCGTCACTCTAAAAGCCAAGCAGTTGGCTTTTAGTTTGGCTTTGCCAAACCGCTCCTCAATCTCCCCGCAAATGGCGGGGCGAAGGGTATAATCGCCAAATTTTTTCATGATGCGCACTCACGCATGGGTGGACAGATTTTTTCTCATAAAGGGCCAATAGAGGACGGCAAACATGACCTCGCCAACAACTGCGACCATAATCCCTATGCCAACCGCGCCGCGCATAAGTTCAATTGTACCAAGGCAGGCCAAGCCTGCCATGATGATAAAAAGGCCGGTGGCTATGGTTTGGCGGGCTGCCGTGTTGGCGTCGTTTCGCCCTAGAAATGTTATTGCGGCTAAGCCGAGGAACAGGATTGCTGCGCGTCGACAAAAGAAATCAGCGGTCGGGTTTCCATCGAGACCAAACAACCAATGCAGTATAGTGGGGTAAAACATCAGCACGGCGAACAGTGCTAGACACAGAAATGATGATGCGACGCTGACTTGTTTGTAGGAAAAGGGCGAAGGTATTGCGATCATTTATTCGTCCCAAATGTTTCATTTCACCTTAGAGCCCAAACGATAATTCTACTTTAACGGCCAACTTAAGTAATTTTCTGCGCTTCCGGTGCTCACGTACCGATGTACGCTGCGCTCCGGTTCTCAAAAATCACTTCATTTGACTCGTTAAAGCGAATTATCGGTTGGGCTCTTAGATTTTGCTACAACTAAGAGAATGTGACAAACTGACTTGCGCACGTTTTACGGCTCTATAACGCGCTCCAAATGCCAAATCTTGGAAACAATTTTCCAGCCGTTCTCACCCTTCACAAAGCCCAAGTGATCGACAAACACATTCTTATGTGCGCGTAGGCGGATTTTTACTGTGGCGCTGATGGGAGAGAGCCAATCGATCATGAGAATTTCATCTTCACGGGCTTGACCCTTACTGGCGGGCGAGGTGCGCTGGCCGACATCGTCGCTGAAACTTTTTATGGGTTCGACGAAAAGCTTGCCATTGTCGGCGTCGAAAAGACTCGATGTTTCGTGGAAAACTGCGTTCAACATTTTGGTGTCACAAAAGTATAACGCATCGAAATAGAGTTGCACAGCGGCGAGTAATTCTTGTTGAGGGTCCATTATTTGCTCCTTAGTTGATGTGGCATATATCGCGCTAACAATGAAATTATGCCATATTGGATCGCGCCAATTAGAGAGAAAAAAATGCCAATTGCGAGTTCTGCCACTATGAATGTTAAGCGCAGCGTGGCGATATTGACGTATGATGGGCTGTGCACGTTTGAATATGGCATTGTGGCGGAAGTGTTTGGGCTTTATCGGCCAGAGGTGGGTGGCTATCTCTATGATGTCACATCGGTATCGTTAGAAGGCAAAACGCTAAGGGCAGCGGGTGGATTGAGTTTCACGGTTGCGGGGCGATTGAGCGAAATAGAAACGGCGGACATGATTGTGGTGCCCGGCTGGCGCGGTAAGGACGAGCCGGTGCCAGAGGTGATTTGCGCTGCGGTAAGAGCCGCGCATCTTCGCGGGGCGCGGCTGGTTTCGGTGTGTTCTGGCGTTTATGTGCTTGCGGCATCGGGCGTGCTTAACGGGCGGCGGGCGACGACGCACTGGCGCTATGCTGAGGATTTTCGCGGCAAATTTCCCGATGTTCAACTGTTGCCAAATGAGCTTTATGTCGATGAGGGCGATATTATCACCTCGGCGGGAAGCTCTGCGGGTATCGATGCGTGCCTGCATATTGTGCGCCGCGACTATGGGCCGAAAATTGCCAATACTGTTGCGCGGCGCTTAGTGATGCATGCCCACCGGCAGGGCGACCAGACACAATTTATTGAGCAACCGATGCCTAAACCCAACACGGGGCATCGGCTTTCTGAATTGATGGACACACTACGATTGGCGCTTGGCGGCGCGCATACCGTTGCATCTATGGCCGCGCTGGCAGGCATGTCGGAGCGCACGTTTCAGCGGCGCTTTCAGGCGTTTACGGGCATTGCGATTATGCAATGGCTGATACAGGAGCGGGTGGCGCGGGCGTGCTTGTTACTGGAGACGACGGATTCATCGCTCGACCAGATTGCGGATGTTACGGGCTTTGGCACAGCGGAAGCGATGCGCTATCATTTTAGGAAGGCGCTTAGTGTTAGTCCGGCGGAATATCGGAAGCGGTTTGAGCGGTGACATGTGTATAAAACGATTGTAATTTAATAGTGGTTGCGGCATTTGGCGATCAATAAACCATCCTTTGTCGGTTGGTAAACAAGCCTATGCTCCTGATCGATCCGTCGTGACCACCACCCTTTCAAATCGCCTCGCAAAGGCTCTGGTTTGCCGATGCCATGAAATGGCGTACGTAGGCACTCTTTTAGAAGCGTGTTGATTTTGGCAGACATTTTTGGATTTGCGGACTGCCAGTAAACATACTCTTCCATGCAGTCTCTGCGAAAATCAACTTCACTCGATCAGTTCCCTTTCAACGCCTTTGCCTGCCTCAAGCTCGGCAATGCTGTCGAGTAACCGTTTGGCGTCCACCGAGTGTTTCAATAAATAGTTGGTTTCTTGCCAAGAAGCGAAGTCTTCGAGCGACATCAGAACCGCTGACGGTTTGCCGCCATCGCGGGTTATGATGATCGGCTCATGGTCATGGTTCACGCTGTCGATTTCGGCAGCGAGGTTTTTACGAAGATTGGTGAAGGAGGTTGTGCGCATGAGAGAAAGTGTACATGATTGCGTACAGAAATACAATCACCCACCCCGCCCAAGCACCGCCTGCAAGATATCGCGCACCCCAATTGAGCCGACGAACTTCGATGTATCGTCAAACAATGCCACGGGAGCAGTTTGGCTTTTGTGCATGGCGAGCATGACGGTTTTGAGGTTTGTTCCGGGTGTGGCCCAGAACACGGGGTTCTTGACGCCTTTGAGTTCGGTTTCGACGTCGGCGCAAGAGACCCACTGCGCTTTGGTGCCGTTGGATTCGGCGTCGACCACGTGGCCGGTTTTGTCGAGTTTAAAACGGGTGGTTTTGCGCCGGTCTAGCCAAATCCAGCCAGTATTATCTTTTTCTAACTCCGGTATGGCGCGCATGACATTCCATGCCGTGAGGACAGAAAGTGGATTCACATTGGCTATGAATTCGCGGACATATGCATTGGCGGGGCGCAGCACGATGTCTTCAGGTTTGCCGGATTGGACGATGCGGCCGCCTTCCATGATGGTGATGGTGTTGCCGATTTTGAGCGCTTCTTCGAGATCATGGGAAACGAAGATGATGGTTTTCTTTAAGGTTTTTTGAAGCTGTAAAAGCTCGTCTTGCAGCTTGGTGCGGATCAACGGATCGAGCGCGGAGAAGGGCTCGTCCATCAACAGGATCGGCGCTTCGGTGGCAAAAGCGCGGGCGAGACCGACGCGCTGTTGCATACCGCCGGAGAGTTCGTGGCCGTATTTATTGGCCCATTGGGTGAGGCCAACAAGGTCTAACTGTTTGGTGACGCGGGCATCGAGTTCGGCTTGCGGGACGCCTGAGAGTTCGAGGCCAAGGCCGACATTTTCTCGGACTGTGCGCCAAGGCAATAGCGCAAACTGTTGAAACACCATGGCGACCGCGCCGCGGCGCACTTTACGCAAATCTTCTTCTGAACAAGAGACTACATCGGTCTTGCCGTGGACGCCGTGGACAACCACTTGACCGCGGGTGACTTTGTTGAGGCCATTGACGGCGCGCAGAAGCGTGGATTTGCCGGAGCCTGACAGCCCCATAAGAACTGAGATTTCACCTTCATTGACAACAAGATTTGCGCCTGCCGCGCCGAGAACCGAGCCAGTCGCTTCGAGAATTTCTGCGCGGGTTTTGCCGGCGTCGAGCATGCTCACAGCTTCGCCAGAGCGGGAGCCAAATATAATATCGACGTCTTTGAATTCGACAGCAGGGTTCATTGTTTCGCTCCTGCTTTTTGCGCCAGCATGCGGTCTAAAATTATGGCGAGAATGACGAGCGCGAGGCCTGCTTCAATGCCGAGCGGAATGTTGCGATTGGCGAGCGCTTTATTCACCGGATTGCCAAGGCTAGGCGCACCGATGAGCGTGGCGAAGACGACCATGGAGAGCGAAAGCATGATGCATTGTGTGAGGCCGGCCATGATGGAGGGGAGAGCCGCGGGGAGTTCGACTTTCCAGAGCAGTTGCCTTTTGGTGGCCCCGAAACTTTCGCCCGCTTCAATCATCGGTTTGGGGATTGAGGTGATGCCCAAATAGGTCATGCGCACGGGTGCGGGCATGGCGAAAATGATTGTGACGATGAGCGCAGGCGCGGCGCCGAGGCCGAAGAGAATGAGGATGGGGATGAGATAAACGAAGGTCGGCATTGTTTGCATCAAATCGAGCGTTGGCTGTAAGAATTGCCAGACCCGCGGCTTGTGCGCGGCCCAAATGCCGAGCGGAACGCCAATGGACATAGAGATGGCGGTGGCGGCGACGACCAGAACGAGGGTTTGGACGGTTTCTTTCCACAGGCCTTGATTGATGATGAACAATAGGCCGAGAAGAACGGCGAGCGCCAATTTGTATGAACGTTGAAGGCGAAATGCCAGCGCCGCGATTAGCGCGGCTAGAACGATGGGTGGCAATAGGAGCAGGAGTGATGTCGCGCCTTCGACGAGGAAGTTCAATGAGATTTTGAGCGCATCAAAGAACCATTGGAACCACTCAACGATTAACTCAATGAGCGACTTGCCCCACTTGCCGACAAGTATTTTGCCTTTCTCGTCAATGAACCACGGAAAAAGCTGCGAAAGCCCCTTCAAAAATTCCATTGGTTCCCTCCTCAAGAGCCCAAACGATAATTCTACTTTAACGGCCAACTGCAGCAATTTTCTGCGCTTCCGGTGCTCATGTACTGTAGTACACTGCGCTCCGGTTCTCGAAAATCACTTCATTTGACTCGTTAAAGCGAATTTTCGGTTGGCCTCTAAGTCATGTGGACGATGTTTTGTTTTAGAATAAGTGCAGGGCCGGAAGGTGTCCGGCCCTCATAGTTTCATGATTACTTCATTGCGGCGGCGAGCGCGGCGGCGGCATCACTGCCATCGAACGCAGTTACACCAGCAAGCCAAGCGGTCGTCGCTGCTTGGTTGGCTTTGAGCCAATCTTTGGTCACGGCCTTTGGATCAGCGCCGTCTTTAAGGATTGGCGCCATCATTGCGCCTTCCATAGCGAGGTCAAACTTGAGGTTTGTCAAAAGTTTGCCCACGTTCGGGCATTCTGCGGTGTAGCCGGCGCGCACGTTTGTATGCACTGTTGCGGAGCCGAAGCCGGAATCGCCCATGCCATCCAAATAGGTGATTTTCATATCGCCCATGATTGGATGTGGTGTCCACGCGAGAAAGGCGATGAATTCATTGTTCTTCAAAGCCTTTTCAGCTTCTGTTAACATGCCCGCTTCTGAGCTTTCGACCAGTTCAAAACCTTCAAGCTTATTTTCTGGCTTGGCTATCATTTCGCCGATGATGCGGTTGCCGTCGTTGCCAGCTTCAATGCCATAGATTTTGCCGTTGAACTTGTCCTTCATGCCGCCAAGGTCGGTGAGGGATTTTACGCCAGCGTCTGCAGCGTAAGTTGGAACGACAAGGCCATAGCCCGCGCCTTCAAGATTTGTTGCAATCGTCTCTACAGATTTGTCATCTGTGTAGGCTTTGATGTCGGCGGTCATGGACGGCATCCAGTTGCCAAGGAACACGTCGATATCTTTGTTTTTCATTGATGCAAATGTGACGGGCACGGAGAGTGTTTTGACTTCTGGTGAATAGCCCAGTGCTTCCAACAGGTTTTGCGCAATGCCGGTGGTGACCTGAACGTCGGTCCAGCCAACATCAGCGAAACGCACGGCCTTGCAGCTTTCAGCATCACCTGCAAAAGCAGCGGATGAGACGAGCATGGTCGAGGCGACCAGAGTTGAGGTGAGTAGTGATTTGAACATAAAGTGCTCCCAATTTTGTTCGGACTTGAATAGCGCGCACGGTGTATGCGGTGCTGATCAAATTCAAGCATGATTTCAAACTGGTTACCAGTGCTAGCGTGGCTTAACTGCGACGCATGTTGGTTTGAGCGCGTCATGTTTATGATATTGCCGACTAATTTCCATTTTGATTGACATTAGCTAATAGATTAGCTAATTTTCTTGGATGGAGACAGTGACCACCCACAAAGCAAAATCAGATTTGTCTAAACTTTTGGCGCGCGTTGAGGCGGGCGAAGAAATTATTATTGCGCGCGGTAACCTGCCAATCGCGGTGCTAACCCCGATTAAGACGCATCAAGACCAATTGCGTGTGCCAGGTCGGTGGAGACATAAATTTACAGTTCCTGATACTGCGCTGGAAGCGTTGCCCGAAGACGAGCTTGCTGCGTTTGAGGGCAAGGTTTGAATCTACTCCTCGATACCCATGTTTTAGCATGGTGGGTGTTGGCAAGCCCGTTGCTTTCGGCGCGGGCGCGCGATGAAATTGCAAATCCGTCCAATCGGATATTTGTAAGCGCCATCACCCCGTTTGAAATGTCGACAAAACACCGCATCGGCAAGTGGCCAGACATTGGCGAATTTTTAGAGCGATTTGATAGTGTTATTCGAGAAGAGCAGTTTGAGCATCTGCCTGTCCAATTTAGCCATGCAAAGCTGGCAGGGTCATTTCTTGTTGAGCATCGTGACCCCTTTGACCGCATGTTAGCTGCGCAAAGCATTGTTGAAAATATGCCACTGATCACTTCAGATTCGGCATTTGCATTTTTCGAGATGAAAACTTTGTACTAGTGCCTGTTGATAGTGTTCACTCAGCAGTTGGCATTGTGCCGGTTTGGCGTTTAGAACCAAAAAAACCGGACTGAGACCATGGCCAAACTCTATTTCAACTATGCAACGATGAACGCCGGCAAGACAACGATGCTGTTGCAAGCCTCATATAATTATCAAGAGCGCGGCATGCACACGCTTTTGTTTGTGGCGGGGCATTATCGCAAGGGCGATGAGGGCTACATTTCTTCGCGCATTGGGCTGGAAGAAAAAGCTGAAATGTTTCGCGATGACGATGATATGTTTCAGCGCGTGGTTGACCGAATTGGTGCGCATCCGCTGCATTGCGTTTTTGTGGACGAAGCGCAGTTTTTGACGGAAGATCAAGTTTGGCAGTTGGCGCGTGTGGCGGACAGGCTTGGCATTCCGGTCATGTGCTACGGGTTGCGCACGGACTTTCAAGGCAATCTTTTTTCTGGCTCGAAAGCGCTGCTGGCAATTGCCGATGATTTGCGCGAAGTGCGCACGATTTGTCGATGTGGGAAAAAGGCGACGATGGTTGTGCGTCTTGGCGAAGATGGCAAAGTTGCTAAACAAGGCGACCAAGTTGCCATTGGCAAAGACGTTTATGTGTCGCTCTGCCGCCCGCATTGGGAAGAGGAAATGGGGCGCGTTGCTGCTGAGGATATGATCGGATTTTCGCGTTAAACCGGATTTTACACTTAAGTTTACAGCATTTGCAATTGATCTATGTCACATGCACCTTTGAAGAATGCGTCTATGGTTTGACGAAACGCACTGGTTTGCGCGTGAATTCTAGGCTGTTGGAGGATACTTGATGACGAATAAATCTATTTTACTTGGGCTTGCATTGATGCTTGCACCGACAATGGCGCTTGCTGAGGGCGACGCTGCGCTTGGCAAAACTGTGTTCAAGAAATGCATGGCTTGCCATGCTGCGGACAAAGAACAAAATAAGGTTGGCGCGCATTTGGTCGGCATTGTGGGCCGAAAGGCGGGTTCAGTCGAAGGCTTCAAGTATTCAGAGGCGATGATTGCCAAAGGCACTGAAGGTTTTGTTTGGGACGAGGCCAATCTTGCTTTGTATTTGAAAGATCCAAAAGGCTTCATTCCCGGCAATAAAATGGCGTTCGCTGGCCTAAAAAAGGACGATGAGATAGCTAATGTTATTGCCTATCTGAAAGCTGATCCAAAGCCTGAGTAAGCGCTATCTACCAAATAATCATTTCTACAACGCCGGATTTCAAAAGAAGTCCGGCGTTGCTCTTTCAAATGTCGCCAAGCCTGATTATATCACGGTTCTTGTTCCTCTTATTCGGTGGAGACCGCCCCATGGCTACGTTGCAAAATTTTGATGCTGAAATTGCTAAGACCAAACAGGTGGTCGAGGACATGAAGACGAAGCTTGACCAGACGGCGGTGGTCATGAACGAGGTGGCAAAGGCTGACAAACAAATTGGCCATGCCAATTTTGATATTGAAAATGCCCGCATTGAAGATGTTTTGAAGCAGCAGAAGGTGATGGAAGGCAATATGGCCGATCTTATCATCGGGCTGGAAGACGCCACTAACGTATTCGGTTCCGAATTTGAATCGATGAAGAGCTATACCGGTTGGGAAAAGTTCATCGGTATTTTCTCTAAAGACCGCATGCAACGCATGCGTTCTGACCGTGTGCGCAACATGTCTTTGGCGGGCAATTTGCAAGAACTGCTTGGCAAATCTGACACCATCGTTGGTATTTTGAAGGACCAGAAGCAGGTTCTCGACAGTCGCTACAAGACATCGGAAGCCAGCCTTGTGCAGGTGATTGAGCGCCGCAAGACAACGATGGCGACGTTGGAAGCCACCCAAGCGCGCATCAATGAACTCAATCCGATGCTGCTCGATCTTGAAAACAAGTTGGCGGCTTCAACCAATCAAAAAGAACGCACGCAAATTGAAGGCGAGCGCTCAAAACTGGCGACTGAGTATAATGAGAAGCAAGCACAAGAGCAGGTGTTGCTTGCCGAAAGCCAAACGTTGGAGCGCTATACGTCGATGTTCCAGACGTTTGTCGACTCGCTGAATAACCAAATTGCGGCGCAAGCCACGCTGATCAACAAGCTGACCATTGATACCGAACAGCGCATTGTGCTCTACAAGGCGCTCGAAGATTCATTGAAGACAGCGGCGCAGCAGGATGTTGCGCACAAGATCAACACGCTTGGTTCTAAGGTGGATACGGCTGCGGAAGAGACCATGGCCGGCATTGGCGCGGCTGCGCAAAAGCATATTGGCGATCTGCTGGAACTGCACGAGAAGAACATGGTGTCGACTGCAGACATTCAGCGCCGCAAGAAGCTGGCTGATGATGCGTTTGCGCGTCGGTTTGGCGATGTGATGGCCAAGCATAATTCGGCGAACTACGTGCAATCTTGATCCTTGAGGGTTAGGATACAAAAATGGCAAAAGAAGTGAGCGCCGCGGAGCGTTATTTTGAGGCGATCCGTGCGGCGCTTGATGGGTTGGATATTTTTCTACGCGCCAATGAATCGCCGCTGTATAAGCATGATTTGATGGCTTCGGTTGTGGTTGAATATTTGGCGCGGTTGAAAAACTCGTTTGCGTGCTGGCAAAACAAACTGGCGTTCACCGATACATTCAAAATATCGCGTGCGGAGTCTGGGTTTCCGGTGTTTCAAAATGTGCTGGAACTGGAAAAAGATCAGCATACTGCGGACGAGCGATTGCAAGCCATCCCGAGCGCGGATCAGCTGCGCGAAGATATGGCGGACTTTATTTTGCGCCGTAAGGAATTTCCGTCCGCTTTGCAAAAGTCGATGGCAGAGCGGATTTATCTTGAAGAAGCCAAAAAAGGCGAGTTGTTTCACCCCAATATTTTGCCGCGCACGATCAAGGTTTCTGTGAATCCAAAAACGATGCGGCCGCTTTATGTGGTGCATTGGGGCTCGTTCGATGGCTCGGCCAATCTACCGATGATTTATACGGCGACGATTGAAGACTCGACGCCAGATTTGGTGGAAGTGCTTGTCACCAGTGACGGAAAGCTCAATCCGAATGAGAAAATTCCGCTGCCGGTGGATGGGCTGCTCAATCCTGCGCTCGCGCGACAATTTGATGGGTTTGCGGAGAAGAACTCGTCTTACTCGCTGTCGCCGTCCACCATCGCGACCAATATGGATACGGATTTTGACGAGCTTCACCCCAAGCAACTGCGCCGCATTGTGCTAGGGCCGTTTTATAGTTCGGGGCTGACGGAGAATAATTCGACTGTCTCCGAAGTGCTTTCCAAAGTGCGCAAGCCGGAGAATGCTTGGTTGCTGACATGGACCATACAGGACATTTTCTCCAAAGCTGAAAAGCCAGCGAAAAAAGGTCTGTGGTCTTCGGCGCCGGCGCGTGAAGAGTTTCACATCAACACCGATGATCTCGATGCCGCCCGCATGGGCGTTTCCGAATATGAGCGCCACGCGCTGGTGCCGCACGAGGCCTATCAGGCGCTGTATGCAGCGGGCGAGACCAAGAAGATTTTCGATGGGTATAAGGTGCATGTGCTGTCGAACGGGCAAGTGATCAGCGATGTTTGAAAATGCGCTTGAGCTTGCTGCAAATGGTTTTCCCTTCGCCCCGCCACTTGCGGGGAGAAGGTGGTCCGAAGGACCGGATGAGGGGCAGCGCTGTCGTTGGAGACTTAGGCATGCGAGTAGCTAACACCAAGACTGCCGCGCGTGCTCAGACTCTTCGCCAAGTAGAAAATGATGCGGAATACGCACTATGGCAGGAACTTCGCAGTAGACGTTTGAACGGATTCAAATTCGTAAGACAGCTACTGATCGACCGATATTTTGCAGACTTTGCTTGTCGCGAACAGAAGCTAGTGATTGAACTCGATGGCTCACAGCATGCAGATAGTGTTTATGATCGGCAACGGGATGCGGATATGGTCGCTTTGGGTTGGTCGGTTTTGCGGTTACGAAACTTCGATGTTTTTACGGAGCGGCTGTCTGTGTTGGATACGATAGTAGCTGCACTTGAAGGGCGACTCGAACCATGTACATCCAATGATATGCTGTATGTATCGGCTGCTTTTGTAGGTAATGACATTTGATAATTTTTGGGCCTTAGCGCTGCCCCTCATCCGCCCCTATCGGGGCACCTTCTCCCCGCAAGGAGCGGGGCGAAGGGGAGGGCCGTTATTTGATGGAGAGATGAAATGGACGCAGGCTTAACCACTATTGACGAAAAAGATATCGCCAAGCATTTAGCAACGTCGCAACAGTTCGTGACGCGCATGGTTTTGCTGGAATCCACTGATGGCAAATCGGGTACGGAAATTGCGGGCACGGGGCGGCGGTTTGTGTCTACTGTC
>JBGTAU010000441.1:0-5149 GCA_041749675.1 Rhizobiaceae bacterium
ACCATCAAGCCGAGCCGATCGCAAAGCTCGTAGAAAAAGTCTTGCTCATAAAACCCACCACCCCACACCCGGATCATGTTTTGGTGTGAATCAACGGCGGCTTGCAAAAGCTTTTCGGTAAGTTTCGGCGTTGCGGCAGATGGCAAGGCATCCGCTGGAATCCAGTTGGAACCACGGCAAAATATTTCAACACCGTTGACGATGAATGCAAAACGATGGCCGACTTCATCAGGCGTTGTCACCAGTTCAATGGTGCGCAAACCAATGCGCCGCCGCTCTATCTGGGCCTCACAATGTACTTCAAGGTCATACAAATATTGCTCGCCTGAACCAGCGGGCCACCAAAGAATAGGCGCGTCGACAACAAAGTGCTCGTGCACCCTAAACGGTCCCGGCCCTACTTCAAACTGCCGCGTAAAGTGACTGCCGTTAAAGCGCGTCGTCACTTCTGTCATGCCGCCACTAAACTCAGACTGCAACGTGGTTTCAACAAAGATCTCCACTTGCCCATCGTCGCGGTGCAACTGATTGACCTTCACGCTTTCGATGCGTGCGACAGCAGTACGGCAGAGTTTGATTGCGCCATAGAGCCCAAAAGGTGCAATGGCGATGTTCCAATCCCAACCAAAATGGCACTGCGGCTTACGCAGCATGTTCACATTTGGAATGGGGCAATTATCGACTGAGTAAGGCACGAAGAACGGTTGTTGTGCCTGCAAGGCATTGGCCGCGGCAGGGTTTGATCGAAATGTAATTTCGATGGTGTTTTTACCTAGCTTCAACACCTTTGAAACATCAGGCCGATAACGCCGGAAGCAATTGGCGGCCTCTAATATCAGCGCGCCATTCACACGAATTTCCGCGATGGTATCGAGATAGTCTACGTCAAGATACCAAGTCTGCCCCTCGACAAAATCAGGGGCAGAAAACTGTCTCGACAATGTCCAATCACGCTGTGCGACCCATTGAACTAAGCCTTCGTTGCACGCTTTATAGGGGTGCTCAATGATCTGTGCGGCCACAAGCGCCGAATGCACATCACCCGGCACAGCCATCACGGTTGCATGAGGTCCGTCAACTTCGGCCAGCTGCCACTGGCCCGATAGATCAAGCACATGCGTAAACTGGTTCACAGCAACATTCATAATTTTTACAGTCTGTTCATTTGCGAATTGAATTAGATCCGGTCGCCCGAGGCCTCATCAAATACTGACGCTAAGCCGATTCTGAAGCGCAACTTCACCGCCTCGTCTGGCTTAAAGTGCTCACTGGATTCAACACGAGCAGAAATTGTTTGGCCACCAAATTTCAGCCAAACCAATGTATCAGACCCCATCGGCTCGACCAATTCGACAACTGCATCAAACGGCTTTGACATGCCTTTTTCGTCGCGGCCATTGATTTTGATATGCTCAGGACGCGCACCGAAAATTGCTTTGCTATTGGCAGTGATCGGCGCAATCGAAGAATAGTCGGCCAAATCAATATCACCGCCTGCAACCTTCAACACGGCGGATTTGCCTTTCACTGCAATTTCACTTTGGATAAAATTCATGGAAGGCGAGCCAATAAAACTAGCGACATAAAGATTGCGCGGGCGATTGTAGATCGTGGTTGGATCATCAAGCTGTTGAATTTCGCCGCCCTTCATCACCGCAATGCGATCAGCCAAAGTCAAGGCTTCGATCTGATCATGCGTCACGTAAATCATTGTGTTGCCAAGCCGCTGATGCAGACGCTTGATTTCGACGCGCAGCTCAGCACGCAATTTGGCATCCAAGTTTGACAATGGCTCATCAAACAAAAACACATCGACATCGCGCACCAAAGCACGGCCAATGGCGACGCGTTGGCGCTGCCCACCGGAGAGCGCAGTTGGCTTGCGTTGTAAGAATGGCTCGAGTTGAAGGATTTCTGATGCGCGTGTGACACGCTTATCAATCTCGTCTTTAGCCATGCCCGAAACACGCAAACCAAATGACAGGTTCCGCTCCACAGTCATTTGCGGGTAAAGCGCATAAGACTGAAAAACCATGCCGATGCCGCGATCTTTGGGCTCTTCCCACGTCACGTTTTTACCCTTGATGAAAACCTGTCCGGCAGATGGCTCCAAAAGGCCAGCGATGCAATTCAGCAACGTGGATTTGCCGCAACCGGAAGGCCCGAGCAGCACAAGAAATTCACCTTCATAAATATCAAGATCAAGTTCTTTCAAAACTTTGACCGCACCAAAGCTTTGCGCCAAACCACGCACGGAAACGCTGGTTGCATTTGCAGATTTATTCATATTATCAACCCTTCACAGCGCCGGCAGCAATGCCGCGTACGAAATATTTTCCAGAAAAGAAGTAAATGGCCAAAGGCACAATACCCGTAAGGATCGTTGCTGCCATATCAACATTGTATTCTTTGCCACCTTGCACAGAGTTCACAATGTTGTTGAGCTGAACCGTCATCGGATAGTTTGTTGGACCGGCGTAAATCACACCGAACAAGAAGTCGTTCCAAATACCCGTAATCTGCAAAATCACGGCAACAGTGAAGATAGGCACAGACATCGGCGCGAACACTTGGAAGAAAATCCGCCAATAACCAGCACCATCAACGCGGGCCGCCTTAAAGAGTTCTTGCGGCAAGGACGCAAAATAATTTCGGAACAACAATGTCAAAATAGGCAGACCGAAAATCGTGTGCACCAAAACCACAGCTGGCAAGGTCGAATAAATGCCAAGCCACCGTGTGATCAACACGAGTGGGTAAAGCATCACGACGTAGGGAATGAAGGAACTGATTAGCAAAACAGTAAAGAAGGCTTCAGAAAATTTGAATGGCCAGTTTGCGAGCGAATACCCCGTAACTGAGGCTATTGCGATGGAGACGATTGTGCTTGGAAACGTTATCCGCACTGAATTCCAAAAGCCGACTTTTATGCCTTCACAATAAAGCCCTGTGCAAGCGCTGTTCCAAGCCTTGCCCCAAGCGGCAAATGTGGGGTTCATGGTCGGAACAAAAATATTACCGCTTCGAATGGCTTCAATATCTTTCAGCGATGTAATGATCATGATGTAGAGCGGGAACAAAAAGAACACCGCACAAACCGTCAGCACCGAATAGACAATCACACGCTCCGTAGAAAACCGTTTTTTGGGTTTTGGACCTGAAGGACCGACCAATGTAGTTTCTGAAATAGACATTTTGTTATCAACCCTTCTTGCCAAATTCCATTCTGATCCAAGGGATCAAAATGAACGCCATAGCCACCAACATGCAGGTTGAAGCCGCAAGTGATTGCCCCAAATTGGCTGAGAAATTTTGGTAGATGTAACGCGTTGGCACATCGGACGAAATGCCGGGGCCACCGTCTGTAATAGCGACCACCAAATCATAGATACGCACTGCCCCAGAGGCGACAATCACAAATGTGGTGACCATTACCGGCTTCATCATCGGCAATACGATTTGCAAATAAGTGCGCGGCGCGGAAATTCCATCGATTTTGGCAGCCTTCCAAATTTCTTCATCAATACCGCGCAAGCCCGCAAGCATCAGGGCCATGACAAAACCAGCACCTTGCCAAATGCCCGCGATGACAATGGCATACATCACCATCTCGCGATCAGCGATCCAGCCGAAAGAAAAGCTCGTCCACCCCATTTGGCGAACCGCCGCTTGCAAGCCGTATTCGGGCGACATAATCCACGCCCAAACGTGGCCCGTCACAATGAAAGACAATGCAAAAGGATAAAGATAAATCGTACGGAACATTCCCTCTAAGCGGATTTTCTGATCCATGAAGACGGCCAGTAAGAAGCCAATTCCGATAGAAAGCACAATAGAAAGGATCGCGTAGGTGACAACATTTGGCAGCGCACCGGCGCATTTCCATTGCCACGCATCAGTTCCAATCTGCGTCAGACCTGGACAATCCATCCACCGATCTGTTTTGAACAAACGATTATAGTTCGCGAGGCCGACATAGCCATTGACCCATTCGCGCGGTGTAAAAATCGGTACAATTTTTATATTCGTGAACGAGAACAATACCGTCCAAGCCGTGCCGCCGACAAATACGCCGAGCACAATCAGCATCATCGGCAGTGATGCAATTTTGGAGGATAAGTTTCTCAATAGGGGATTAGGACGATCCATAGGCCACGCCTCGCTTAGACAATAAGTAAAATACGGGTTCGGCTCTCACATGAAAGCCGAACCCGCAGAAGTTTCAGTTCAAAGAAACTTATTTGGGCGCGTTTTTGATGATTTCAACGAACTTGGCTTGTGTATCAGCAGCAGTCAAAGCTGGATCGGCCATGAATGCTGTGAACAAGTCGTTGATCTGATTCAAGGAATCACGATCGATCATCTGCTCGTTTGACGGAAAAACGGCGGTTGAACCATCGAGAATGGCCAAACCCTTCTTCATGCAGTCATTGGCGGCAGCCAAATCAACATCGGCACGCATTGGAAGCGAGCCTTTCTTCAAGTTGAAGGCAACTTGCACTTCTTTGGTGACCAAAGTCGCAGCCATCTTCTTCTGCGCAGCTGTTACTGCAGCGTCCTTGTTTTTCGGGAAGTAGAATACGTCGCCACCTGTGTTTAGAACTGGGGTTAAACCCAAACCTGGCAGACAGTCGTAATCCTTACCAGCAACCAAATTTGCAACAGCAAATTCACCACCAGCCCAGTCGCCCATGATGTTTGCAGCGGCCTTGCCTTGGATCACGAGACCAACGGCTTCGTTCCACTGTGGAACCATTTTGTCAGCAGGTGCGTATTGGCGTACAGCAGCGAGTGCTTCAAACACTTTGCCGAATTCCGGTCCACCAGCAATCGCCAAGTCGCGATCTTTGAAAACCTTCACATAATTATCAACGCCAGAGAGAGCAACTTGCACATTGCTTACGAGCAAACCAACTGGCCAACCTTGAGCGAGCGACAGTGGCTGAATACCTTTTGCTTGCAACGCAGGGGCAGCAGCGACCAATTCGCTCCAATTTTGTGGCGGTGCAATGCCGGCATCTTCAAATACTTTGCGGTTGGTCCACATCCACTGCGCGGAGTGCAGGTTGACCGGAACACAGTATACTTTGCCGTCCTTGGTGCAGCTTTCAAGCTGAGAAGCTGGACGCAGAATCTTTGCCCATTCGCC
>JBGTAU010000442.1:0-4824 GCA_041749675.1 Rhizobiaceae bacterium
TAGCCGAAGGACCCGTTTCATGCGCATCAACCTTGATGGTGAAAAAGCGCAGAACGTCTTCGGAAATGCCCTGCTGACGCTCGATTTCAGCAATCGCGGATGATGGCGCAGTGATGTCCATCAATGTGTAATAGGCTTTCCGGTTCTTCTTGACGCGGTAGGTCAAGGAGCGCAGGCCCCAGTTTTCGATGCGGCCGACGGAACCGCCAGCGGCTTCAACGATGCCCTTGAACTGCTCGACAAGCGCGTCGACCTGCTGTTGGGAAATGTCCTGACGGGACATAAATACGTGTTCATAAAGTGCCATAAATAAGTGCCTTTCAAGAGCATTTTCCAGTCAAATTCTTCATTTGACGTTTAAGAAAATGCGACCATAAAAAAATTTGGAAGCAAAATTTCGTCTTAGAAATTGGAGCGCCCAAATAGTTGTTCACGCTTTCAAAGCCAGTGGCTAAGCCTCTGCGAACCAGTCAGCCCGAAAAACGGGGTGAGAAAGGACGCGTGGGACGGATCGAGAGCGGAGACACGGGAGGCTGTTGCAACACGCAACTGACGGCGCTATGGCCGGCCCTCCGTTCAGCCCCCAACTGGGTTTCGAACCGTGAACACTGCGGCGTCTAGTTGGTTTTGGCGCAAAACGCAAGCGCGGATGTGGTTTTTTTGCCGGCGTTGAGCTCGGTGCTAAAAAGTCCAAGCGGTTCACCCTCGCCCCTTCGGGCAGAGGGGTCGCCGCAGCCAACGGAGAGGGGCACCCTTGCAACGCTTCCGTGCAGGTGGGATAGATGGGGCGTGAATCGGGGATAACCATGAACATTGCGGAATATTTGGCTGACGTGCAACGCATTCATGCGACCGGTGTGGCGCAGGAACATGCTTATCGGCCAGCGCTGGTAAAGCTGTTTGATTCCATCAATGATGAAGTCACCGCAATCAACGAACCGCGCGGCGTTAAAGTTGGGCGACCTGACTTCGTGTTCTTGCGCAAAGTGGGCAAGGGCGCGGACTTAACGGTTGGCCACTGCGAGGCAAAAGACATTGGCCTTGATATCAATCCCAAGGGCATGAAGGACTTCAACAAAGAACAACACGAGCGTTATGTTAAGGGCCTACCGAACCTGATCTACACGAATGGTTTGGATTTCCGCTTTTATAAAAAGGGTGAACTCGCCCGCGAAATCTCTATCGCTGACTACCTCATGGGCATCCAGCCCAAGCCAGACCAGTTTGATGCCCTTGCCAACCAGTTGCGCGATTTCGCGGCGGCGAAGCTGCAAACCATCACCAGTGCGGAAGATCTGGCGAAAATGATGGCAGGCAAGGCCGTGCTCATAAAAGACATATTGTTCAACACGCTGAAAGAAGACAAGGAATTGGCGTCTGAATTGGCAGGCCAATTCAAGGCCTTCAAAGATCAATTGATCCATGATTTGGGCGTGGAAGAATTCTCCGATATTTATGCAGAGACCATTGCCTACGGCATGTTTGCGGCGCGGCTGCATGATGAATCTTTGAAGACATTTTCGCGCGAAGAAGCGCTGCAATTGTTGCCCAAATCCAATCCGTTTTTGCGCAATCTGTTTTCCTATGTCGCTGGCCCCAATTTGGATGAGGGTATCCGCCGCACGATTGATGAGTTGGCGGAAATTTTCCAAGCCACCAATCTGCCTTTGCTGTTCCAAGATTTTGGCAAGTTTACGCAGCGCAATGACCCGTTCATCCATTTTTACGAGACGTTTCTGGCGCAGTATAATCCGGCTAAGCGCAAGGCGCGCGGCGTGTGGTACACGCCGGAGCCCGTTGTGAATTTCATTGTCCGCGCAGTCGATGATGTGCTGAAATCCGAGTTCGGCCTTGCCGATGGTTTGGCCGATACGTCAAAAATAACCGTCGATTGGGACACGGGGGAAAAAGACAAAAAGGGCAAACCCGTTATCGAAAAGCGGAACGTACATCGTGTGCAAATCCTTGATCCCGCCGCTGGCACGGGCACATTCTTGGCCGAGGTCATCAAGCAAATCGCGCCGAAAATTCAAGACGTCGCGCCTGCGCAATGGTCGTCCTATGTCGAGAAAGAGCTTATCCCGCGCCTGCACGGGTTTGAGTTGCTCATGGCTTCTTATGCCATGTGCCACATGAAGCTCGATATGATGCTAACGCAAATGGGCTATAAACCTTCCGGCACGCCTCCACGCCTTGGTGTTTATCTAACTGACAGTTTGCAACCATTTAGCAATCACGATCTTCAGTACAGATTTGGACTCTTGGCAGCGCTCGCCACAGAGGGCGAACTTGCCGATGACATCAAGAAAAATGCGCCTATTATGTGCGTCATTGGCAATCCGCCTTATTCGGGCGAAAGCGCAAACAAGGGCGATTGGATTATGGGCCTGATGGAGGCCTATAAAAAAGAACCCGGCGGCAAGCAAAAACTGCAAGAGCGCAATCCAAAATGGATCAATGATGATTATGTCAAATTCATCCGCTTTGCCGAACATATGATTGCGAAAAATGGCGAGGGCGTTTTGGGTTTCATCACCAATCATGGCTATCTCGACAACCCCACCTTTCGCGGCATGCGCTGGCACTTGCTGAACACATTCGACAAGATTTGGGTGCTGGATTTGCATGGGAACGCCAAGAAAAAGGAAGTCTCACCAGATGGTTCGCCGGATAAGAACGTTTTCGATATTCAGCAAGGCGTCGCCATTATTATTGGCGTGAAAAAGCGCACTAAAATGAGGGCAGACAAGTCGTTGGCTGAAATTCGACATGGCGAGTTGTGGGGTGACCGAAAGGGAAAGTATGAGTGGCTCTTTTCGCATCGCTGGAAAGATGATGTTTATACAAAGATAAGCCCAACCGGTTCGATGTTGTTTTCAGAGACCAATGCACCTTTGAAAAAAACATATGATATCGGGTTTAGCATAAGAGATTTATATTCGACGTCAGCAATTGGCGTTATTACAAAGCGTGATGAACTTGTCATCAGCCACGATAAAAATGATATCGCGTCACTTGTTCAAGATATGTTGGATTTATCTGTAGAAGAAATTAGACGCAAACGACCCAAAATCCAAGACGTCGCAGGTTGGACGTTATCCAAAGCCAAGTCAAACGTTTTAAAATTCGGTCTAAACGACAATATTAAGCCGATTTTGCATTTTCCCTTTGATAAAAAATTCACCTACCACACTAGGGATTCGCTGGGATTTCTGGCGAGAACAGTACATGATACCATGCGTCACTTTTATGAATATAACATGGGATTAATGTTCAGCCGCGTAACCAAAGACGATTTTTCAGTTTTTGCTACCAGTACCATGGCTACTCATAAAAGTTCTACCCGATATGATGGCACATACATCGCCCCCCTCTATCTTTACCCGTCCGAATCTGACCTCGACCAAACGCGCCGTGTCAATATGGATCCGAAAATTCGCAAGGCCATAGAAGAGGCCGTGATGGGCAAGATGGCGGGCGGCACGCCCCCTCTGTCCTGTCGGACATCTCCCCCACGAGTGGGGAGATCGGCTCACGGCCGGACGAAGTGGCTATCTTTGATTATATTTATGGCGTGCTGCATTGCCCTGCATACCGCGAAACCTATCGTGAGTTTTTGAAAATTGATTTTCCGCGCGTGCCTTATCCGCCAAGTCCGCAAATTTTCTGGGATGTTTCCAAAAAGGGAACAGCGCTGCGCCGCCTGCACCTGATGGAAGACGCCGCCATTGGCGCTGCACCTTATAAGTTTGATGGTGAGGGCGATAGCGTTGTTGGCAAGGTGGAGTTTAAGGAAACTAGCAACCCCCTCTCTGTCACCTCCGGTGACATCTCTCCCCAAAGGGGCGAGATTATAGGCCGCGTGTTTATTAATGACGCTCAATATTTTGAAAACGTGCCGCTGATTGCGTGGAACTTCTACATCGGCGGCTATCAGCCCGCCCAAAAATGGCTGAAAGACCGCAAGGGGCGGGCGCTATCGTTTGATGACATCCGACACTATCAAAAGATCATCAAGATATTGAGCGAGACCGACCGAATTATGAAAACGATTGAGATGCCGCTGGGGTGAGACTGCCCCTCTCCGTCACCGGCTTCGCCCGCGCCACCTCTCCAAAATTCCTTGCCCTACCCTTAAGCAGCAAGCTGCTGGCGGGGGCCCCATGCGGCGCGAGGTTAAAACAAACCATCGCGGCCTTAACCTCGCCCCTTTGGGGAGAGGTGGCGGCGAAGCCGACGGAGAGGGGCGGTGGGGGAAATACATGGGGTGTAGGAAAAAGCGGTGACGCTTGCTTCTATTGGCGCTGCCCCTCATCCGGCCCATTGGGCCACCTTCTCCCCGCAAGGGGCGGGGCGAAGGGGACACTCCGGCTTGCTAAAGACTTGATCCACTTGCCATCGCGCCGATAACACCGCACAAAGCATTTTTTCTTCAACGGACACCGCCCATGCTCGCCAGTCTCCTCATCGGCACGATTGTCATTGTCACCACCGTGCTGATCCATACCATCGGGCTGATTGCGGTGACGCAGGTGATGCAGTTTATGGCGTCGCATTTTAAGATGCATGGGCACCGCTCGCGCGTGGTGGCGATGGTGTCGACGGTGCTGGGGTTGTTTCTGGTGCTGTCAGTCGAGATTTGGCTGTGGGCGCTGGTGTATTTAATCGTCGGCGCATTTCCGGATTTTGAACATGCGCTGTATTTTTCCACCGTGTCGTTTTCCACCGTCGGGTTCGGCGATATTGTGCCGGTGGAGGAATGGCGCATGCTGGGCGCGCTTGAAGCCATCAACGGCTTTTTGATGATCGGCTGGTCCACCGCCT
>JBGTAU010000443.1:0-5349 GCA_041749675.1 Rhizobiaceae bacterium
GGGTTCGACCCCCTGCGCGCTCACCAAAATCTCTTCTCATTTTTGCCTTAAACTGAAATATCAGTTTGCAGCTTTCGCAAATCATGCTCAATTGTGGTTTGAAATCAGCGCATTGGTTGGCGGTACTTTGCAGGGCATTAATATGAAAATCAAACATTTTGACCGGATCGGTAACGGCGGCGTTGATTTCACCGAACTAGGTTTCGGCTCGGCACCACTGGGCAATCTCTATCGCGCGGTTTCTGATGAGGATGCCCAGAATGTCTTGGAAGCTGCGTGGGATACCGGTTCGCGCTTCTTTGATACCGCGCCACTTTATGGCCTTGGGCTGGCTGAAACGCGGCTCAATCATTTCTTGCGCGGCAAGAAGCGCACTGACTATGTGATTTCGACTAAGGTTGGACGGTTGCTGGAGGTGTGCGAACCAGATCAACGCACGGGGATTGGCAAGTTTTTTGACACGCCGACGCGGCGCCAAGTTTTTGACTACTCGTATGACGGGGTTATGCGCTCGTTTGAGATCTCATTGGAGCGACTGGGGCTGGATTATGTCGATACGCTGATGGTGCATGATTTGTGCATCTTTAGTCACGGCAGCAAAGAGGAATCGGATCGCCGTATCGAAGAATTTATGCGCTCGGGCTACTATGCTTTGCTGTCGCTGCGCGACCAAGGCGTGATCAAGGCATTTGGTGGCGGCGTCAATGAATGGGAAGTTTGCCAAACGTTGGCCGAGCGCGGCGACTTTGATCTTTTTCTTTTGGCTGGTCGCTACACTCTTTTAGAGCAAGAGGCGCTGACAAGCTTTTTGCCGCTATGCCAAAAACGTGGCATTGGGATTGTGCTAGGTGGGCCGTATAATTCCGGAATTTTAGCGACCGGTGCAAAGCCCGGCGCATATTTCAACTATTCTGAAGCGAGCGACGATATTTTGCACCATGTGGCCAAGATCGAATCGGTGTGTGCACGCCATGGCGTACCGATGATTGCGGCGGCACTGCAGTTTCCGCTGGCGCATCCGAGTGTTGTTTCAGTTATTCCCGGCGGGCAGGGCGTAGGCGAAGTCAAGAGCAATCGCGCGATCCTTGATGTGGTCATTCCGGCCGCGCTGTGGGCGGATTTGAAAACTGAAGGCCTCATGCGCAGCGACGCGCCGACGCCGCATTAGCGCGGGACAGTGAATATGATGCGGATTGACGCTCATCAGCATTATTGGGATCCCAAGCGCGGTGACTACCATTGGATGCCGGATAATCACCCTGTGCTGTCACGCGCTTACGGGCCAAGGGATTTAGAGCCGATCATTGGCGCGGTTGGTATTGACAAAACCATTTTGGTCCAAGCTGCGGCCAGTGTGGCAGAGACCGATTATATGCTGTCTATGGCCGATGCGCACGGCAGTGTTGCAGGTGTCGTTGGCTGGGTTAATTTCGAAAATCGTGATGATATTCGGCAACTAGTTCGGCTGAAAGAGCATCCAAAATTCGTTGGTGTTCGCCCGATGATCCAAGACATTGCAGATGATGACTGGATGTTGCGCGATGATGTGCAATGGGCGTTTGCGGCGTTGGTGGATTTGGATTTGACGTTTGATGCACTTGGATTTTCACGTCATCTGGCGAATTTCCACACTGTTTTCACGCGGTATCCAAAATTGCGCTGCGTGATTGATCACTGCATGAAACCGCAAATTAGAAACCATGCAAGTGATCGCAACGAGTTTTCGTACTGGGCGCAAGGCATGTCTCGATTGGCCAATGATACCAACGCTTATTGTAAATTGTCTGGCATTGTGACGGAAGCCAATGACCGGTGGACAACTGATGATTTGCGGCCTTATAGCGATCATGTGCTTTCCGCTTTCAAGCCGGAACGGGTGATGTGGGGTTCCGATTGGCCAGTGTGTTTATTGCAAGCGGACTACGAAACGTGGCATAAAACCGCTGAGGCTTTGTTTGCGAATTTGACTGACTGCGGACGCGCGGCGGTATTTGGTGGAACGGCGGCTCGCTTTTATTTGCAGCAGTGATGTGTCAAACAATGGCAGGCGCAAATTAGGAATCGATCAAATTGAGCAGTTTGAAGTTTGGCACCAGCGGCTTGCGCGGGCTTGTTACCGAGTTGCCGAATGATGTTTGCTTTGCCTACACGCTTGCGTTTTTGAAATGGTCTCAACAAGCGCATGGACTTAAGGCGTCTGATACAATTTTGATTGGCTATGATTTACGGCAAAGCAGTCCGCGTATAGCGAATGCATGTATTGCTGCAGTTCAGTCGCTGGGCATGCACGTTGAAAACTGTGGTCCTCTCCCGACACCGGCACTGGCATTGCGGGCACAAACGTTTGGAGCACCCGCGATCATGGTGACCGGCAGTCATATTCCGGATGATCGCAATGGCTTAAAGTTTTATCGTGCGGATGGCGAAATTGATAAGGCTGATGAGGCTGGCATGTTGGCTTTGGTCGATCTGCACAATGTTCAAGGGGTCAATGCGCAGACCGTGCCGATTTCTACATTGGCGCTGCAGGCTTATGAAACGCGATGTCTTTCGATTTTGCAGGAGGGTGCACTCGAAGGTTTGCGCATTGGCGTTTATCAGCACAGTTCTGTTGCACGAGAATTAATGGGTTCGGTGTTGGAAAAGCTTGGCGCAACCGTTGTACCACTCGGCTGGTCGGATGTGTTTGTGCCGGTGGACACCGAAGCGCTGCGCGATGAAGATCGCGCGTTTGCTAAGAGTTCCGTTGCAGAGCATCAACTTGACGCATTGATATCGACAGATGGCGATGCGGACCGGCCATTGCTGTTTGATGAAACAGGTGCATTTTTTCGCGGCGATGTGCTGGGGATTTTGACCGCGAAATCGCTTGATGCGGAATGCGTCGTGACGCCGGTGACATCCACTTCGTTGGTGGAAAGCAGTGGTTTTTTTGCAAATGTTTCGCGCACAAAAGTCGGATCGCCATTCGTGATTGCGGCCATTGGTGCGGCTCATTCCAGCGGTGCGCGCACCGTGATAGGGTTTGAAGCCAATGGCGGTGTGTTGCTCGGGTCGGATGTCATCCTTGCAGGAGGTCATTTGCCTGCGCTGGTGACGCGGGATGCGATGCTGCCAATACTGGCCGTGCTTGGGCTTGCTGTTCGGCAAGGCAAGAGATTATCGCAATTGACCGGCGAACTGCCAGATCGCTTTAATCAAAGTGGGCGGCTCGAACATGTGGATCAGTCGGTGACGCTTCAATTGTTGGCAAAATTTCAAGATCAGGTGTTTCGTGACACCTATTTCGCGGAAATTGGCACTGTCGGTGCGCAGGATGACATTGATGGTGCACGGTTTGTTTTGGCGAATGGCGATGTCATTCACTATCGCGCATCTGGCAATGCGCCTGAACTGCGCTGCTATACTGAAACTGGATCGCCTGCGTCCGCGCTTGAACTGTTGCAGTGGGGACTAAGCGCTGCGGCACGCGCTATCGCGTAGACGTGTGTCAGGCAGGAGTTGGGTCGGGTAACGAATTGCCAATCGCGTTAAGGCACCATAAATTTGCTGCCGCACGCTTCAATGGCAGATTTTAACGCCAAACTCGGTGTTTGGTCGCTGATGAAGTCAGTTATGTGCGACAATGCGCAAACGGAAACCAGCCCGGTTTTTTCAAATTTTGTGTGATCAGACACCACGACGCGTCTGCAGGCGCAAGACAAAATGGTCTTGGCAATATCCGCTTCTTCAATATCGAAATCCATGACGCCTGTCTCGATATCAATGCTGCCTGCAGAAATGACGGCGTGTTTGACCCGAAATTGGCGCAAGTACGCGATTGTGGACGCACCAAACGCGGCGCCTGAGTCAGCCCGCAATTCGCCGCCCGCCATGAAGACTTTGTTGCCATTTATAGAGGCGAGGGTGCGAGCGATGTCAGTTGAATTGGTGATGACGGTCAAACGCCGCAGGTGAAGAAGTTCGCGGGCAACAAAGCTGGTGGTGGTTCCGGTGTCCAACATGATGCTGTCGCCGTCTTGGATCGTACGTGCAAGCAGTTTACCAATCATGCGCTTGGCATCAGCATTTTCACGCATGCGCCTTTGAAATGGCGCTTCGGCCATTTCACCGGGCAAGCAAATGGCGCCATGCAATTTCACAACGCGGCCAGTATCGGCCAGCGGCTTTATATCGCGTCGAATGGTTTCCAAAGAAACGTCAAACCGGGCTGCAAGGTCTGCAATTGCGATTGTGCCTTCGTTTCCAAGCAATTTTAACAATTCTGTGTGGCGTTTTGAGAGCAACTTATTGATTCCATTTAGTAAAATTCAATCTAGGTATTTGTTCCTATAACCACAATACAGTGCAACAAAACCATATTATACCACATTATGTGATTGACAAGGCGGTCTTATTTTGACGAAACTGCAGGCTCCAATGCGTCATAAATCAGTTTGGGAAGTTCTATGTCGGCCGCCAATTTGCCTCCAGAAGAATTGATAAGCGCATTACCGTGCTGGCACAGACTTGCGTCAATCACGCCTTTGCATGGCGGCCTCAGCAATGAAAGTTATTTGGTTCAGGATGGCAAAGAGCGTTTTGTTGTGCGGTTTGGAAAGGATTATCAGTTCCATCACGTAGAGCGTGCGCGTGAAGTGATGACCGCACGCGCGGCGTTCGAAGCGGGATTTGCACCTAAAGTGCATTATGCTGCGCCCGGTGTCATGGTGTCGGCTTATATTGATGGTAAGACTTTTAACGCAGCAGATGTGCGGGCCAACAGCACGCGCATTGCGGCCTTGATCGCACAATTTCACAGTGAGATGGTCTCCCGAATTTCCGGTACAAGCGTTTTGTTTTGGGTTTTTCATGTCATTCGTGACTATGCACGCACGTTATCGCAAGTTTCAGGTTCGCAGGTTTCAGGGCCTCACATTTCGGGGGCTTGGACTGATAATTTAGCTCGATACATTGAAGTGGCCAACACATTAGAGGCAGTGCAGTGCGCTTTGCCAATTGTGTTTGGCCACAATGATTTACTGCCGGCAAATATTATCGATGATGGCAACAGGCTTTGGCTGATCGATTTTGAATATGCGGGATTTTCGACTGCTATGTTCGATATTGCTGGTGTAGCGACCAATGCCGAAATGGATGAAGCGCAGTCAGATGGGTTTCTTGCGGCCTATTTTGCCAGCTTGCGTGGTTCGAAGATGGCCCAATCGGTCAACTCCTATGAACTGCGTCGTTCCTTTGCCGCCATGCGGTGTGCTGCTGCCTTGCGCGAAGCCATGTGGGCGATGGTAAGCCAAGTATATTTGAAAACTCCGGGCGTCAATTTCGGGGTTTATGCACTTGAAAATCTCC
>JBGTAU010000444.1:0-8406 GCA_041749675.1 Rhizobiaceae bacterium
GCACCCAATGGATTCTTGGGTCCACCTGGCATGCCTTTGGAATATCGGGCATATTTTTCAGGGCTTCGCGCGATCATGTTGTCAGTGGGACGCCACGTCGGCCATTTCGCTTTGCGCCCGACAATGGCTGCACCCTTGAAAGCAAGTCCAGCCCTGCCAACACCGATCCCGTATCGCACCGCCTCCGTATCGGAGAGCATGAGATACAGAAAATGATTGCTGGTTTCTATAATTATCGTGCCTGCTGAATAGCCTGAATAGGACACGACTTGCGGCTTGAAGCGTGGGTCTAGTACAAACGGTTTGCGCGATTTTTTATTTTGTGCGCTGGCGATTGAACTTGGCAGAGTTATTGCCAATGCAGTGCTACAGCCGACAATGAATGTGCGTCTATTTATCATTTTTGCTCTCAAAGTGCGTCAATTTCGGCCTGAATGAGTACCTTCAAACCTTCCGGCCCAAAGTCGGTAAGCGGCTTTCCGTTGACAAAAAAAGTGGGGGTCTGCTCGATGCCAACCGTTTGAACATCTGCAGCATCCATGTTCAGAACCGATACAATGCCCGGCTGCATGCGATCAACTTTCGCCTTTGTGACATCCAATCCTGCGCTCCCTGCAATTTGCCAAGCGACGTCAAGATCTGGACCTTCGTGCTTTGCCCACTCAGGTTGGCGATCCAATATCGCGGTTAGGACAGGTTCGAAAACATTTTGGAGACGCGCAGTTTCCAAGATTCGAACTGCCTCATCCGATCCCTGATGCAGGGCCGTGTAGCGCAGCACAACACGGACTTTGTCACCGTATTCTTCCAGCAGACCTTTTACGATGGGATGAAATGCACGGCATGCTTCACATGACGGGTCGAAGAACTCAACGATAGTAACCGGCGCATCCGGATTGCCAAGAATTGGCGAATGTGGCCGGATAAGCTCAGTGTTTTCCGCCGCCAGCTTTGCTTGCTTTTCTGCCACGGCTTTTGCAGCCTCGGCGTTGCGCTGATTAACCCAAAGTGCTGCACCGCCAAATACGGCGATAGATACTGCGGCAGTGCCCAACAATACGTTGCGTCGGTTCATGGACGTTCACCTTTCATCGTGTGAAGCAAAATCAGAATGAGTGAAAAGGCCGCCAGCGAAAGCAGCGGAATTGGAATGGTCAAGATTAGCATTTTGGCATCCGTGCAAGATGGACCAAGGCCACAAGGTTTGATGGATTCTGGAACAATTTTGAAATAGAGGCCGACGTGCCAAGCTGCTGCTATCAACCCAGGCCAAGCCAGCAATTTTCCGTACAGCGCAGACTTCGCGTCGCCAAAGTAGACACCCGCACCAAGGATGAGTGCCAGCGGGAACATCGCAATACGCTGATACCAGCAGAGCAAACACGGCACTTGGCCAAGCACTTCACCAATGAACAATGCGCCAAGGGTTGCAGCGAGCGCCGCAAACCACGCAAAACCCAAATTCCAGCCGTTTGAAGTGTCGCTCGAGCTTGATTTGTTCAATCTGCAAATCCTTTTGTTGTCCCAAGCCAACGAGGAACACGTTGACAATACGCGGCATATAGATTGCCAAATGTCCTTTGCAATGCGCGCTCTTCAGACCTGATTTGCGTCGAGGCCGACCATATGAAGAGACAAATTGCCAGCAGGGTTGCAAATGACGGAACTGCTATTGCAGTCCCGGCAAGTAGCAAAGCTTGACCCACGAATGTCGGATTGCGGCTGAAGTCGTAAAGACCGCCACTGACCAAAGCCCCAACGGCGTCATCGCTTACGCCAACGCGCCAGGAGGCCCCCATCGAGACCTGAGCTGCAAATGCAATCATGACACCAAATACAGCAATGGCATGACCAACGAAGAAAAGCAGTGATGAATTAAGCCTTTGCAACGGATCGACATGCGCCAATGCCGGGACATATCTAATTGCGAGCGGCGTAACTATTGCCAAGGCAAATGCAGCACGAAATCCATAGGCGGCAACGCGATCCGCTCCGACGGCAGAGCCAAACAGCCACACATTTCTACCAGCCGCGCGGGCCGCCAAGGCAGACATCGCAAAGAACAAGACAAGGTATATCGCGTTAACGCTGATGATTGCAGTCAAAACGTTCAACTCAGATCACCCTTCTTTTTCCGGGTTGAAACGAAGCAAGCGCAGGGCATTCAATGTTACGAGAACCGTTGCACCTGTGTCGGCGAGGATTGCAATCCAAAGTCCAGTCAGGCCCAGAATTGACGTCACAAGAAATACGGCTTTCAAGCCAAGCGCGATCGTTACGTTTTGCTGAATATTACTCATCGCACCACGGGCCAAGCGAATGATTGCGGGAACGTCTGTGACGCGGTTTCGCAAAATTGCGGCATCGGCTGTTTCCAACGCAACGTCAGTGCCGGATCCCATCGCAACACCGACACTGGCTTGCGCAAGAGCAGGTGCATCGTTGATACCATCGCCAATCATCATTGCCCCTCCGCCCAAAGCAAGATCTTTGATGGCGGTGACTTTGTCCTCGGGCATCAACTCGGCTTTGTAGTCCATACCCATCAGTGCAGCGATTGCCGCTGCCGTGCGTGGATTATCACCTGTCAACATGACGGAACGAACGTTCAATGCCGTCAATTGGCGGATGGCATCAATGGCGTCAGTGCGCGCCTCGTCTCGCATTGCGATCAGACCAAGGGCCTTGCCCTTACGAAAAAGGACAACAACTGTTTTGCCTTGCGCTTCGAGGTCTTGCGCATTTTGCATTCCTGACTGATCGAGGGCACCCAGCGATGCTGCGTATTTAGGCGAGGCGACCCATGTTTGCTGACCGTCTACTGTGGCTTCCACACCTTTGCCTACTATTGCTTTTGAAGCAGTCGCTATGGCAGGGGCAATACCCTGTTGCTCGGCTTTTTTCAGGATAGCCTCTGCCAAGGGGTGACTCGATCCATTTTCAATTCCGGCTGCAATGCGCAAAATCTCAGGTTCTTTTGCGCCCAGCTGGGTGATGTCAGTTACAGACGGACGTCCGCTCGTAAGCGTTCCAGTTTTATCAAAAGCAACGACAGTTGTTTTGGCCGCAGATTCAATCACCGCGCCGCCTTTCATCAACAGTCCCCGTTTAGCGCCGGTCGAAAGAGCAGAAGCTATGGAAGCCGGAACTGAAATCACCAGTGCACAAGGGCAGCCGATCAAAAGCAAAGCCAAAGCGCGATATACCCAAGTTCCCCAATCAGCATCAAAAGTAAGTGGAGGTACCAGAGCAACAAGTAGTGCAATCAGCACGATGGCCGGCATGTAGATGCGGCTGAAACGATCAATGAAGCGCTCTGTCGGCGCGCGTGCAGTTTCTGCCTCTTCAACGAGAGCTATGATCCGCGAAATCGTGTTGTTTTCCGCAGCCTTGGTGACCTTGATACGCAGTGCCGCCTCTGCATTGATCGAACCTGCGAACACTGGCTCGCCCGGACCTTTGGTGCGCGGAATTGACTCGCCCGTTACCGGGCTTTCATCAACTCCTGACGTGCCTTCTACGATTTCACCATCTGCCGCGATACGATCACCAGGACGAGCCAAAATGATTTGGCCAATGGAGAGAGAGGCCGCATCAACCTGGCGCGTGGAGCCGTTTTCTTCGACCAGCGCGGTCTTCGGAACCAGATCGGCCAATGCACGAATGGACGCGCGAGCGCGGTCTGCTGCTACCCCTTCAAGAACTTCGCCAACTGCAAACAGGAAGACGACGAGCGCTGCTTCTTCCGCAGCGTTGATAAACAATGCGCCGACGGCAGCAATTGTCATCAACATCTCAATGGTGAACGGCTGGCGCACCATCAGGGCGGCAAATGCACGTCTTGCCACCGGCGCAACGCCAATGAGGCAAGCGGCGATAAAGGCCCAGTTGCCGACCATGTCGGAAACGATGAGTTTCAACGCCCAGGCGACACCCAGCAAAAGCGCCGTGAATATGACGAGTTTGCCTTTTGATGTTTGATACCAGCTCTTTCCGCGATCTTCAGGGTCGGTTCCGTGGACGTGGCCAGCAGAACCATGACCCGGATCACTTTCTGCCATTGATGTGGATTTTGTTATTTTCGATTCGGCAGATGGATCTCTTTTGCCATTGTTGCCGCTATCTTCGTTCCCATGATCATAATCATGGTCGTGTCCGCCGCCAGACAGCTTTGCAGGCTGCAGGGTATCGCCGCCCTTGCTGACATGCAGCTCAGCTTTGTAACCAAGATTGTTGACCGTGGACGAAATCTTGTTGACGCTGGTCGTGCCGGGCACCAACAGCAAGGACATCCGTTCACTCATGATCGCAATATCAACACCGGCAACACCCGGCAGGCGCTCCACCGCGCCGCGCACCTTGGCAGCGCATCCCGCGCAATCCATGCCTGTCACGGACCAAGTGAGTTTTTCCGCATTCGCCGAGGATTGGTCTTTTGCCATTTTCAGAAATTACCTTCACAAATTGGTTCTAACTTGTCGGACTTGAGGAGTGACTCTAAATCCTCTAGTAACTTGAGGTGCAAGAGGTTCTGTGATGCTTTCAATCGGAAAATTATCGGACGCCACAGGCGTCAAGGTGCCAACGATTCGGTACTACGAAGAAATTGGCATCCTGCCCGTGCCAGAACGTAGCGACGGCAATCAGCGATACTACAACCGTGCTGCTTGCGACCGGCTAAACTTTATAAGGCATTCGCGGGAGTTGGGTTTTCCGTTGGATGCCATTCGTGATTTGCTGAGCCTATCAGATCGTCCCGGTCAGTCCTGCGCAGCAGCTGACGCAATTGCGCAAAAACAATTGACAGCGGTCAAGCAACGAATTGATCGCTTGGAAAAGCTGAAATCAGAACTGGAGCGCATGATCGCACAATGCGCAGGTGGCAATATTTCTGAATGCAGGGTTATTGAGTCACTTGGCGACCATGGACATTGTACGGCCGATCATCTGCCTACTTGAACGCGGCGGAATGAATCCAATGCAAGCTTTATTTAGCGATTGCGGAAACGGTGTAACCTTGCTTTCTGAGCAATTCGATCAATCCGTATTCGCCAGGCAAATGCAGTGCTCCTACGGCGATGAATGCTGAGCCTTTTTCCAAAATTGGAATCCCTCGATCACGCATTGTCTTGTTTCTGGCGGTGATCATTGCCTCTTCCAACTGACCATAGCTGCTGGAATTTGCAGTTGTCGCAGATACTGTTTTCAAGAACGGGACGATTATGCCGATTTTATCTTCGGTATACAAAACAATCATCGTCTCCATCACGTCATCCAGCGTGTCGCCCAAAGCCAGAGAATCCAGCAAGCCATTTACGTGCAGTTCCATTGGCAAAGATGCCATGGCGTCGAGCTGCTCAGCCATCGTTTCAAGACCTAAAACTTTCTTGGAATTTGCTTGGGCGTCTTTGGCGAGTTTGATGTCGAGGAACGACGCGCCCGCTTTTTTTCGCTGTGCTTCGCATGCGGGAAGTGAAACCATTCCCGCAATCAGCCAAGGTTTCATTTTATTCACGGTTGCCAATGCAATGCCGCGCGCCTTGAGGCCATTCTCCAATTTGTCGGTTTGATCTGGGTTTAGGAAAGAAGACAGTGTCCTGTCGTCGATGAACATCATCAAATCGGGGCGAGCTTGCAGTGCTTTTGCCGCAACATTCTGATCCAGGATTTCGGTCGATTCAATAACTATGGTTCCAGCGCTGTCGAAAGCAGATTTGGCTTCCGGCGTCAGGTCGACCACGCGGGGATCTGTCAAATGCATTGTTCCGAAAAGATAGGATGACAGAGTCCCGGCCTTCTCCACTTTCCAAAGTCGGCTGTTTCCGTTCAAAATCCTTGAACCGTCTTCGATCAATTTTTGGTAGGATGCCGGATCTTGCTGCTTCATGGCCTTAACCATGTTGTTGCCGCCGCAAGTCACCTCCCCTGCATTGGCGGCACCACCGCCAAGGCCCCAAAGCAGGGCAATCACTGCAATTTTCAGGCGAGAGATAACGGTGCATTTTCTTGACATGAAGCGATGCCCAATTCTTTGGATTTCTGTCTGCAAAAAACTCTTGCATCCCCGACTACATCCAAATGCCGGCCAAAGTGTTAATCGCTGTCAATGCATGGCGGACGACACTCTGCTGACCACGTGCATCGGGGTCTAATCAGCAAAATGTGATTTTGCTTGGCTTTCGGCCTGTGATCATTGTCACCTGCTATGTGTTGGAGCTTGGCATGAAGATGAGGCGACATCTTGGATTGTCACGAAGCTGCCTGGTAACCGCGTTTTTGACTGCGGGTCTTCCAGGGGCGAATGGGAAAACTGTGTCTGCAAAAGAACCCACTCCGATTGGTAGCTATATTTGGTATCCTGGCGCAGGCGGACCTAGAACCGACGCTGATTGTATTTCACTTGTCGAATAATTGAAGCCGACAGAAGAGCAGGTTCAGCAATGGTATTGGGGACGTGCCCCCAACAGTGACTTTGCCAACATGCCATATTTTCTGATTATTTCTGCTGGCCGGATTGAGACCACCTTCTCAGCCGAAGGCGATTTTGACTATGGCGATGTCAAGTTCAGTGAAACGCGCGATGGTGTTACGAAGTTCACTCTCAAACCAGATGAACATCCCGACAACCCAATCAAAGGAGAGATTATAGCGCGAGTTGACAGCCAAATCGTCAAAGTCACACTTTTCGGAGTTCCGTTTGACGAAGAATCCAAAGATCGCAATTCGTATTTCTGTCGCTTTGAATCAGGAGGCGAAGAAATTTAGCATTGTCGGGTGCGGAGACCTGCCTGGCTTTTTGCCTTGGTGTGAGGCAGCTTTGCCTGCTTCGGCAAACAGTTTGAAAGCCAATGGCCCTTGCGGAAATGGTTAACGGGCCACCAATTGGATCCGGGCGATTTGCATCAAAAACGGCAAGTGTTTTTCGCGTGAATTTCATCAGCATCAGCTAACGTTTCCCAATAAGACTTTGGGAAGGGTTGGAAGATGAAATCGCTGTTGTTAACTTTCTTAGCTTTCCTTTCCTTTGGTGCTTCCGCGCATTCCAATGCGTTGCATCTCAATCCGGCGCAATCATCCAATAAATACAATATGCAAACGTTTGGAAAAACCAATATCCCAATTGGATACTATGAATACTGTCAGCGTTACAGGGAGCGTTGCCGATTCGAGACGGAGCCGACTACGATTCAACTCACCCAGAAGAGCTGGGACATCCTTGTTAGCACCAATGGATATGTCAATTCCGAGATAGTTCCTATGACTGATGAAGAGATTTTCGGCGTTCCGGAAAAGTGGGAGTACCCAGACGTTGTGGGACATTGTGAGGACTACGTTTTGCTGAAAAAGAAGCTGCTCAATGAGAAAGGATTTCCTTTGGGCTCACTTCTGGTGACAGTTGGCCGAGATGCAAAAGGCGGCGGGCATGCTGTGCTCACAGTCGTTACTGATCGTGGCGATTTTATCTTGGACAATCTGGAGCAAAAGGTTTTGCTCTGGCGGGATGCAGAGATCTATTTTCTGAAACGGCAGTCTCAGGACAATCCGGACACATGGGTTAGTCTGGCGCGCGGTTGAATCTCAGACCCGGCCTGCGAGCCTTTCGACGAAATACAGTGTCAGTTCAGCGCCAAACGCCGGCGCGAGAGCAAATGCGAAAAAGCCACCATAGATGGCCTCAGTGAAATTGTGTCCCACGAAAAGGCAATACAAAGTGAAAACTGCAGTCAAAGCAATGTAGCTGAAACCACTGGCGGAACCAAACAACGCGGTTTTTGTCAGAATGTTCACTCTGTTTCCATTTCTGCGAGTCAGAGTGGCGCGTTGATCGTTTGCAATCAATTCAATAGTTGGTGAGCGGCGCGGTTTCGCTAGCTCCCGCATTGCGGTACCCGCTTCTTGCTGCCTACTGAAAGCGATAAATGCGAACGTACGAAATGCAAACAACAAGAGTGCAATCAAAACGATACGATTTTCCGCTGACGCTGACGCATTAATTCAACGAGATCGACCTTCGGCGCTGGCAATCGCTGCGTTGAAGTTTGATCAGTTTACTTTCCATATTTTCTTGAGTTGAATTGTCTGCTTTGTTGATTCATGCCTAACCGCTATCCGTTTTGCACGCGGCATTTTGGCACTAGGCTGTATGACCAAGCGCAATTGGCGCAACATGATCTGGGACCAAAGTTCGGATTTCCAGAGGCTGGAGTGTTATTGCGAACCTTTATTGGCAATCTCATGATCTAACAGTTTGACTAATGCGGCCGTGATGTACATGAAACAAACGCCGACAAAAAATCCCGACAAAACTATTGGTGAGAAAGGATTAGCACCCTCTAACTCAGCCGAACGCTTGAGATAGGCTCCCACTTCAATAATTACTTGCAAAATCGCTCCCGCGCCGATTCC
>JBGTAU010000445.1:0-5363 GCA_041749675.1 Rhizobiaceae bacterium
GCCAACTCAATGCTGCTGGCACCATAGAGGCTATTGAACGGGCGGTCACATTAACCTTTGAAGGCCACACCAGTGCTATGGTCACCTGCCCCATCGCCAAGAAGCCATTGTACGATGCGGGCTTTCAGTTTCCAGGTCACACAGAGTTTTTGGGTCATCTGTGCAGTTCGTTCGTAGGCACGACCGTTTTCCCAGTCATGATGATCGCAGGACCGCAATTAAGAACCATCCCTGTGACGATACACATCCCGTTGAAAGACGTCGCTGGTTCGATCTCGTCTGATCTGATTTACCAAACTTGCGTCATTGTAAACAACGATCTAAGATCACGATTTGGTATCGCAACGCCGCGTTTGGCAATCGCCGGGCTTAATCCTCACGCTGGTGAGGGCGGTGCGCTGGGCAAAGAAGATGACGCCATTATTCGTCCCGCTATTCAGCGATTACAACAAGTCGGTATCAATGCGTTTGGCCCATTGCCCGCCGACACTATGTTTCATGCTGCCGCCCGTTCACGCTACGACGCGGCAGTTTGCATGTATCATGATCAAGCCTTGATACCTGCCAAGGCGCTGGCATTTGATGACGGCGTCAATGTCACCCTTGGTTTGCCAATCATCCGCACGTCGCCAGATCACGGCACGGCATTCGATATTGCAGGCAGTGGAACGGCTAAACCTGACAGTTTAATCGCAGCCCTCAATATGGCAGCAAAAATGGTGCGGGCAGGCAAATGAATGCAATAGACGGCCTGCCGCCGCTTCGCGATGTTATCGAGCGGTTTGAGATCGCGCCTAAGAAATCACTTGGCCAAAATTTCCTACTTGATCTGAATTTGACCTCGCGCATCGCCCGCTCTTCTGGATCGCTTGAAAATGCGGATGTCATTGAAATTGGACCAGGACCCGGCGGCCTCACGCGCGCATTATTACTCAACGGCGCGCGTTCGGTTACAGCGATTGAGCGCGATGATCGTTGCGTAGCTGCGTTGCAGGACGTGGCAGCGCACTACCCTGCGCGCCTGAAGATCATCGCGGAAGATGCGCTGACTGTTGACATCAATGCGCTGTGCATCGGCCTTGAAAATCCGCGCATTGTTGCCAACCTGCCGTACAATATTGGCACCGAACTTTTGCTACAATGGATCACGGGTTCCCAATGGCCTCCCGTTTGGCAATCGCTGACGCTGATGTTTCAAAAGGAAGTGGCCGAGCGCATAGTCGCCAAAGCTGACGGGGATGCTTATGGGCGGCTTGGTGTCTTGTGCGGATGGCGCACAAATGCCGAGCTGATGTTCGATATTTCGCGGCTGGCTTTCACCCCGCCGCCCAAAGTTACCTCGTCCGTCGTGCATTTGACACCCAAGGCAAATCCCCTTGATGTGCCTCTAGCAAAACTCGAAACGGTGACCAAGTTTGCCTTTGGCCAACGGCGCAAAATGTTGCGCCAGAGCATCAAGCCGATTGGCGGGCAATCCTTATTGGATAAAGCCGGCATTGATGGCACGCGGCGTGCGGAAACGCTTTCAGTGGAAGAGTTCGTTGCGCTGGCTCGGTTGATTTAAGCTAGATTTTCGACCAGCAATCCATTGACGAAATCAAACAGGCCGGGCCTGCGATCACGGCGCAACCTTTCAGCTGACACAATCGACACGACGGACGCAAATGCGCGGTCTAGATCATCATTGACGACAATATAATCATACTCACGCCAATGTTCTATTTCCACGCTGGCGTTCTTCAAGCGCATGGCGATGGTTTCGGCCGAGTCTTCAGCGCGGCGTTGCAAACGGGCTTTGAGCTCCTTCATCGATGGCGGCAAAATGAAGATTGAAACAATGTCCGCCCGCATTTTTTGTTGCACTTGCAAAGCACCCTGCCAATCAATATCAAACAACATATCGCGACCCGCCGCCATTGCGCGTTCCGCCGGCTCGCGCGGCGTGGCATAATAATTGCCGTGCACTTCAGCCCACTCCAGCAGCTGATCGCTATCGCGTAAATGTTCAAATTCGCGATGCGAAACAAAGTGATAGTGTACACCATCAATTTCACTGCCACGGCGCGCTCGCGTGGTGACGCTGACCGACAAAGAAAGTGCCTGATCCTGTTCCAATAAATTGCGTGCAATCGTTGACTTTCCAGCGCCCGAAGGGGACGACAACACCAGCATCAACCCGCGCCGCGCTATTCCTATGTCACTCTTTGCTTGCTCAGTAGTCGCGCCATTTCCCATGGTCTTTTACTCCAGATTCTGTACCTGTTCACGAAACTGATCTACAACCAACTTCAGTTCAAGGCCAATGTTTGTGATGCTCAGAGCATTCGACTTTGAGCACAATGTATTGGTTTCACGGTTAAATTCTTGCGAAAGAAAATCGAGCTTTCTCCCAACCGGTCCCTCATCAGATAGAATTGTTCTTGCAGCCGCAATGTGCCCGACAAGGCGATCCAATTCTTCGCGAATATCGGCCTTTGTTGCCATCAGCGCGGCTTCCATCGTCAGGCGTTGCTCATCAAAACCTTGAACGCTCTCCATCAGCACTTTAATTTGCGCTGCCAGCCGTAACCTTATGAATTGTGGTGAACGTGAGGGGTCGGCGACTGCCGTAGCCACCAAGTTCTCCATGCGATCCAATTGATCTAACATCAGTTTGACCAACGCCGCGCCTTCTAAACGTCGCGATTGTTTGAGCGTGATCAGCGTTGCCTCAACCAGAGCTGAGATGGGTCGATCTAAATCTAAATCAGGTTCCGATCCTGCATTTTCCATCACACCACGAATAGACAACAGCTCTCCAATCGAAGGCTTCACCAGTCCATGTCGTTGTTCGAGGCGCTCCGAAAGTGCCAAGAGCTGCTCTATCAACAGATGGTTCACTTCCAATTTTGCGACTGATGCTGCCTCGTGTGAGGAGACGCTGATTTGCAAATTTCCACGGGTGATGTGTTTTTGGACAATTTGTTTCAGCGGTAGCTCTAGACGATCAAGAGCGGGCGGCAAACGTAGCCTCAAATCCAGTGACTTGCCGTTGACTGAACGTATCTCACAAACCAGCTTCAATCCAGATGGCGCAATTGATTCAACCCGCGCAAAACCGGTCATGCTTTCGATGGCCATTTCGCAATGAGGCCTTATTACTGCAAAACAGCCGCTGGTTCTACACCAGTTGCATCGGTTGCAGTGCCAGCATCTTTTGCTTTCTTAGCGTCTTGCGCAGCCTTCTTTTCCACTTCGCGCCAGCGGGCCACGTTCTCATTGTGCTCACTCAGCGTTTTGGCAAACACATGACCACCCGTTCCATCGGCAACGAAGTACAACTCATCCGTGGTCGAAGGATTAGCCACCGCCTCGAGTGCTGCCCGACCTGGGTTGGCGATCGGTGTCGGCGGAAGCCCATCGATTTGGTACGTGTTGTAAACAGTTTGCTTTTCGAGGTCAGATTTACGGATTGGCACATCAGCTGGTTTGCCCTTGCCTCCATAAATGCCGTAAATAATGGTCGGGTCGGATTGTAGTCGGATGCCTTGATTCAATCGATTGATAAAAACGCCCGCTACACGTGGTCGTTCGTCCGATTTGCCGGTCTCTTTTTCAACAATAGAGGCCAAAGTGACGAATTCATTGACATCCTTGATTGGCAAATTGGTTGCGCGGCGTGCCCAAATGTCGTCGATCAGCTTCTTTTGATCGCTCTTCAACTTCGCAACAATTTCAGCGCGTGTAGTTCCGCGCGAGAAGCGCTGCGTATCGGCTAACAGCGTCCCTTCTGGCGGTATTTCAGCGGGCAAATCACCAGTCAAAACATCACTGGCTTTAATGCGCGCCAGTATTTGCTCAACAGTCAGGCCTTCAGGAATGGTCAAAGAATACAATACAGATTTGCCACTTTTCAACGTCGTGAGAATATCACGCATCGATGCGCCAGCTTTTATTTCGTACTCACCGGCCTTGAGCGATTTATCCGCTTTATACGCCTTGGTTGCCCAGTTGAAAATCCGCGCATCCGTAATTAATCCATTTCGCTCTAGTGACTGCGCGATTTCGCCAATGCCAGCACCTTTTGGCACAACAAATGCCTTTGTATCGGCGGAGGGACCAGCGGCTTCAAATCGTTGTTTTCCAATGTAAAATGCAAGTCCTGCGGACAATGTTAGAAACACTGCAAGTGACATCATGAAGTTCATGAAAACGATGATTTGGCTGCGTGCCGCTTTAGAGCGTTTTTTTGGGCGTGGCACACCTGGCTCAGGGCGCAAGACCTCAATGGCTGACTTAGGTACGATTGGATTACTAGACGGCGCAGTGACAGCCGCATTGCTGCGTTGACCAAATTCGCCGGAATTTTCCTGCCTGTTCTCGCTCATCACGCCCTCGTATAGTCATGCTTCGATCAAGCGCCAAATTGAACAAATCGGCTTCAATCAAATAAGTCAATGATAACGGCGCATCACCAGCGACGCGTTCGTTCCACCAAAACCAAAAGAGTTCGACAAAACAATGTCCACTTGCTTCTTCTTGGCAACATGCGGCACCAAATCCACCACTGTTTCCCGTTCTGGATTGTCCAAGTTCAAAGTTGGTGGCACGATATTGTCGCGAATTGCCAACATGGAGAAAATCGCTTCAATCGCCCCTGCCGCACCCAGCAAATGCCCTGTCGCTGATTTCGTAGAGGACATGGTCAAACGTCCTGCCGCATCGCCCATGAGACGTTCAACCGCACCGAGTTCGATGGTATCAGCCATCGTTGAAGTGCCGTGTGCATTCACATAATCGAGTTCTGCAGGCGAAACGCCTGCCCGCTTTAATGCAGCCGTCATGCAGCGGAAAGCGCCGTCGCCATCTTCAGATGGTGCGGTAATGTGATAAGCATCGCCCGAAAGTCCATAGCCAACAACTTCGGCATAAATCTTCGCACCGCGTGCTAAAGCGTGTTCCAATGATTCAAGAACAACGACACCAGCGCCCTCACCCATCACAAATCCGTCGCGATCTTTATCGTAGGGGCGCGAGGCCTGTTGTGGGCGGTCATTGTATTCGGTGCTGAGTGCTCGGCAAGCCGCGAAACCAGCAAGCGACATGCGGCAGATAGGAGATTCCGTTCCGCCAGCGACCATGACGTCCGCGTCCCCTAACATGATCAAACGGCTGGCATCACCGATAGCGTGCGCCCCAGTCGAGCAGGCGGTAACGACAGAATGGTTCGGCCCCTTAAGGCCATGGCGAATAGAAACTTGGCCAGATGCCAAATTGATAAGGCGACCTGGGATAAAAAATGGCGAAACGCGGCGGGGACCTTTGTCGCGTAACGTGTAACCGGATTCAACAATACCTTCAAGGCCGCCAATGCCCGAACCAAT
>JBGTAU010000446.1:0-4412 GCA_041749675.1 Rhizobiaceae bacterium
CTTTTGCGCGCCATAAATATTTGCTCGCGTGCATCGTCGCGGTAGCTCAAACGGCAATATTGGCGTACATGATTGAGAGCCGCGCGCAGATATTGAGAAATGGCGAAGAAGTTGTTTTGCTAACAGAACCCGTTGACCCACGCGATTTGTTGCGCGGTGACTATGTGACACTTGGTTATCCGATTTCGCGTATTAACGCTTCACTTATACAAGGTACGAAGCCTTTAGAGCAGGGCAGACATAATCTATACGTCGCTCTCCGAAAAAACGAAGCTGATGTGTGGGCGTTTTCACGTGCTTCATGGCAAACATTTGAAGATAAAGCTGCCGACGAAATTGTTTTGGTCGGAAAAACCCCAGACTATTATACGCTGGACGATGACGCCAACATTACGCTGAACTTCGGCATCGAAAAGTTTTATGTTCCGGAAGGCGAAGGCAGACAAATCGAAGAGGGCCAACGGCAAAAAGCTGTTCAAGTGACTGTGGCAGTGGACAAAAATGGTCAAGCGCAGATCAAATCCCTGAGCCTTGACGGGTCAATGCTGTACTCAGAACCACTTTATTAAGCCGATAGTCGATTTCTAATCAAAACATCACCATTTTTCCTTTGAACGTTTGAGAAGCGGTGATATAGGAACGCGCGATTTCGGAAGTTAGACCTAATATCCGAAGCGGGCGTGGCGGAATTGGTAGACGCACTGGATTTAGGTTCCAGCGCCGCAAGGCGTGGAGGTTCGAGTCCTCTCGCCCGCACCATTTTTATGGTGGAACAGGTCGAAACGAAATTACGGGATTAGTCCGGTTTGAGAAGCCCTGACACCAATGGCCAGGGCAAACGCCGGTTGAACGAAACAAAGGTTTGGTCATGCAAGTTACGGAAACGTTGAACGAGGGTCTAAAGCGCGCCGTTAAGGTCGTAGTGCCCGTTAAGGACATGGAAAAGCGCCTCGCTGAGCGTCTAGAAACAGCACGTGGCAAAGCCAAGATTAATGGCTTCCGCCCCGGTAAAGTTCCGACCGCACATTTGAAAAAGATGTACGGTAAGTCTTTCATGGCAGAACTGGTCAATGAAATCATTTCCGAGCAGGCAAAAGCCATTCCTGCTGGCCGCGGCGAACGCGCTGCCATGCAGCCTGAAGTCGTTATGACTGAAGATGAGACAGAAGCTGGTGCAATTCTCGACGGTAAAGCTGATTTCGAATTCGCCATCAGCTACGAGGTTTTGCCAAAGTTTGAACTAGCCGATGTTTCTAAAATCGCAATTTCCCGTCCAGTCGTTGAAATCGCTGATTCAGAAGTCGAAGAGCAAGTTTTACGCGTTGCTGAATCTGCCAAGACCTATTCTGAAAAGAAGGGCAAGGCTGCTTCTGGTGATCGCGTTACGATCGATTACGTTGGCAAATTGAATGGCGAAGCGTTTGAAGGCGGCACAGACAATGGTGCGAACCTCGTGCTCGGAGCCAATCAATTCATTCCAGGCTTTGAAGAGCAACTCATCGGTGTCAAATCCGGCGATGAGAAGCAAATCAAAGTAACTTTCCCAGAAAACTACGGTGCCAAACACCTTGCTGGCCAAGAAGCGACTTTTGATATCACTGTAAATGCAGTTGCTTCAGCCGAAGCTCTAGTAATCGATGATGAACTGGCCAAAAAATTGGGCATTGAATCCGCTGACCGTTTGCGCGAAGTCATTCGTCAGCAAATCGAAAGCCAATATGGAGCGCAAACCCGTCAAAAAGTAAAGCGCCAGTTGCTTGACGCACTCGATGCCGCGCATCAGTTTGAATCGCCGTCGAAACTCGTTGATGCTGAATTTAACAACATTTGGGCGCAGATCACGCGTGAACTTGAAAGCGCTGGCAAGACTTTTGCTGATGAAGAAACCACAGAAGACGAAGCACGCGCAGATTATCGTAAACTGGCAGAGCGCCGCGTCCGTCTTGGCCTGGTGCTTTCTGAAATCGGTCAAAATGCAAACGTTGAAGTAAACGAGCAAGAATTGCAGCGCGCAATGTACGATCAAGTGCGCCAATATCCAGGCCAAGAGCAGCAGATTTATGACTATTTCCGCAACACACCCGATGCAATCGCAGCATTGCGTGCGCCGTTGTTTGAAGAAAAAGTCGTCGATAAATTGTTGGCTGAAGCCAATGTGACGGATGTAATCGTCAGCAAAGAGGCGCTGATGGCCGATGATGAAGAATTATCATCTAACGATAAGCCAGCCAAAGCTAAAAAGGCACCAGCCAAAAAAGCCAAAAAAGACGCTGAATAAAAACTCGTTCGGTCTAAATAATTCTGAAAAAGCCGCCATTGTGCGGCTTTTTTGTTGTTGGCACTTTGCTTTTTGATCTCAACGCTATGTACACCTTATGAGGAGCAAATCATGGCACATTACATAATCTTCGGTGGCAGCGGTGGCGTTGGTTCAAATATTGCGCGGCGTTTAGTCGGGGCAAAAAATACCGTCCATATCACCGGGCGGAACGCTGAGCGCACGGCAGCGTTGGCATCGGAGCTGAGCGCGAGCTATACAATAGGCGACGTAACCGACGATGCGCACATTGTAGAGGCAGTTGCGCAGGCCGGACCGACGTTAGACGGTTTGGTCTATGCTGTTGGCACAATTAACTTAAAGCCGCTCATGCGCCTTACCCATACTGATTTTCTCAATGACTATACAATCAATGCTCTAGGCGCAGCAAGATCCGTGCAAGCAGCACTTCCAGCATTAAAGGCGTCAGCCGGCACGGCGTCTGTACTATTTTTCTCCACCATTGCCGTTGCCCAAGGCTTCGCGAGCCACGCGTCGATTTCAATGGCAAAAGGCGCAATCGAGGGGCTGACGCGAGCGCTTTCCGCTGAGCTCGCACCAAAAATAAGAGTAAATGCCATCGCTCCAAGTTTGACGGATACGCCATTGGCGTCAAACATAATTGGTAACCCCGCCCTCGCGCAAGGAATCGCTGCTTTGCATGCCATGCAACGCTTGGGAACAAGTGATGATATTGCTGCGCTTAGCGCGTTGTTGCTAAGTGATCAATCGGGTTGGATCACAGGGCAGGTCATTGCGGTCGATGGCGGGCGCTCCCGCGCGCGTACCAAGGGCTAATGGTCTAAATGTCTGGTACGATGCGACTAATCTTGGGTGATCAACTTTCGCGTTCGATCTCATGTCTGACTGAGGTCGATCCTAAAGCCGATACCATTGTAATGGTTGAGGTGATTGCTGAGGCGACTTATGTGCGTCATCACAAAAAGAAGATTGTATTTTTGTTCTCCGCGATGAGGCATTTTGCTGAAGAGTTGCGCGCCGAAGGCCTTAACGTCATATATGTCCAACTTGACAACCCATTGAATACACAAAGTTTTTCAAGCGAAGTTTCAAGAGTTGTCGCGGAGCTAAACCCTGATCGCTTGGTGGTGACCGAGCCTGGTGAATGGCGCGTTTTAGAAATGATGCGTTGTTGGCAGGAAGAGTTGCCACTGCCCGCGGAAATACGAGACGACACGCGCTTTCTTTGTTCGACCGCCAGATTTGCCGGTTGGGCTCAAAATCACAAATCGCTACGTATGGAGTATTTTTATAGAGAGATGCGCCGCGAACACAGGATTTTGCTTCAAGGAGACGACCCTGTTGGCGGAAAATGGAATTTTGATCATGACAATCGCGAACCACTAACAAACGAAGTGCGGATACCGGTGCATCCAGCGTTTATTCCTGACGCAATAACACAGAAGGTTATCGATCTCGTATCCGCCAGGTTTTCTGATCATTTCGGTTCAATTGACAATTTTGATATGCCCGTCACGCGCGTACAAGCGCTGCAGGCATTGGAAAATTTCATCGAAGAACGCCTGCCGCTTTTTGGTCGATATCAAGATGCCATGAAACAGGGCGAACCAAAGCTATTTCATTCCATGATTTCTGCGGCATTGAATTGTGGATTGCTCGAACCGCTGGAAATCATCAAAGCTGCAGAAATGGCCTATTACTCCGGTCACGCCCCGCTCAATTGCGTCGAGGGATTTATTCGGCAAATCTTGGGTTGGCGCGAATATGTTCGCGGTATTTATTGGCTAAAAATGCCAGACTATTCAAAAAGCAACGCACTCAACGCCACGAGACGTTTGCCTGCCTTTTATTGGACGGGCAACACAGACATGAACTGCATGCGCCAAGTTATTGAGGAAACAAAAGAAAACGCGCATGCGCATCATATCCAAAGGCTGATGATTACAGGAAATTTCGCGCTGCTTGCCGGAATCGCGCCAAGTGAAATTGAAGAGTGGTATTTGGCGGTTTACGCCGACGCCTACGAATGGGTAGAGTTACCAAACACCCACGGAATGGTGTGTTACGCAGACGGCGGATATCTTGCTTCTAAACCTTATGCAGCATCAGGTGC
>JBGTAU010000447.1:0-11955 GCA_041749675.1 Rhizobiaceae bacterium
TTCACCGGTGGGTGATACATCCCCTTGGCAAACTGAACGTCTTTCGGAATATCCACCAGCACAGGGCCCGGACGGCCCGTCATCGCGATGTGAAAAGCCTCATGCAGCACGCGCGCCAAATCATTCACATCGCGCACCAACCAATTGTGCTTTGTGCAAGGCCGCGTGATGCCGACCGTGTCACACTCCTGAAAGGCATCTGTACCGATCAGTGCCGTCGGAACTTGCCCGCTGATACACAGCATCGGAATGGAGTCCATCAAGGCATCCTGCAAGGGCGTCACGATATTGGTCGCACCAGGTCCAGAAGTGACCAGCGCAACGCCGATCTTGCCGGTAGATCGCGCATAGCCTTCAGCCATGTGCCCCGCGCCTTGTTCATGGCGCACCAAAATATGTTCCACTTTATCTTGCTGATGCAGTTCATCATATATCGGCAAAACCGCGCCGCCAGGGTAGCCAAATATGTGTTGGACATCATGGTCCACCATCGCTTGAATAACCATTTCCGCGCCGGTCATTTCACGAGGACCTGTGTCTTTGGCTGCCTCCGCCGCACTCGTTTTCGTTTTGGTGGTCATGACTTCCGTTCCGATTGTTAACGCCCGAGGCTTTACGCCTTAATTGGCAAAAGAGTTGACTGTCTTTAAAGAATATTCCGGCAATAAAAAAGGCTCCTTCCGGAGCCTGTTTGTCGCGCACGGGTGGCTGTTGCCGGACGGTTACACCGTCTTGCCCATGCGCGTTCCCACCACAAGAATAATCTGTTTCATGGGTGCAACAGTAATTCGCTAAGATGCGCCAAGTCAAGAGGACAAACAAACATCATTGAAGCATTTAACTATTGCAACAGATCAACGTCAGCCTGACTGACAGTGTATGTCGCAGTAACAATGGTCGATGCGCCCGGCGCAAGATCAACCGTCCCATTTGGCGGCGTAAACGCTCCAATTGTTCCGGTTCCCGTGAAGGCTGTTTCCTCAATATTCAAATCTGTAACCGGCACATTCCCCGTATTCGTCACTTCAAACTCATAAGTGATGACTTGATTGGCTTGCAGTGGCAGAGTTGTTCCAGTTAAAAGCCGCTTGTCGATAGTCAAATTCGGATCAGCAACGAATGTGTTGGTGATCGTGCAAACAGTCGTGTCACCTAGATTGAGCGTAATCGAATTCCCTGAAACAGCCGCAGCACCATTCACTACACAGCTGTAGGTCGAAGCTGTGTAATCTGCAGCACCACCATTGAGGTCTGCCGGTCCGCCACTCTCGGATAATGTGTAAGCTCCAGCACTTACAGCCGTTGCTGTCACTGTGGGCGCCGCAGTAACTCCCGAAATATTCGTCGGTCCGCTTGCAGACAGTGTCCATGCAGTCGCCGCCGCAGTACCACCACCCGTGTTCACCACTGATTTGGCCAGCGTCAATGTCGGATTATTAGCCGTATTGGTCAGCGTACAAGAGATCGTAGCGCCCGCCACCGGTGTAATGGTCAACCCGGATGCCACCGTATAGGCCGCTCCACTTGGCAACCCTGTTTGCAAGCCTGCACTGTCGGTACAGGTTATCGCACTGGTATATTGCGCAAAGTTGGTCGTACCGGATGCTGCTTCCGTCAAAGTATAAGGCGTGCCCGCCGTTGCCGTAAACGTGCCAGTCGTGCCGCCGGTCACCGTGCTGCCCGCGCCGCTCGTGGTCGAATTTGTTGTCACATTGACCACCGGGCCAGACGAACCGCCGGTGCGGATGGCGACCACAAACTGGTCCGTGTCAGCAGCACGGTTTGAGCCGAGCGCCTTGGTCAAGGTGATGCTTGGGCGACGCGTATTTGTCAGTGTACAGGTGATTGTCTGTGCGCGCCCGTTCGCGCTTGCACCGGTCAAAGATTGCGGGATGGTAACAGTTGGTGCGGTTGCCGTGCCGCCCGGCGTCACAGCGGTTCCCGCACCGTTTACACAGGCGACTGTCGTAGCATAGTTGGCGAGAACAGTGGCTCCTGCAGCGGCCTCGCTCAAGATAACGCCCGTGATTGCAGCGTTCGCCACATTGGTAGCCACTGTCACATCCGGTGTGCCGTTGTGATAGACCGTCCTGAAGTTGGTTGTGCCTGTATTTCCGATTGCTGAGGCAAACGTGGTTCCGTTGACCAACAGATTGAACGTGCCGGTATCTGGAAGCGGTGTAACGGCTTTGACAACGCGAACCGCCGGCATGATCTGCAGTTGATAGTCTTCCACTTCACCGGATGAGTAGAGGCCGTTGAAATTGGCAGTGCCAATGTTGGTGTCATAGGTAACACGGAAACGGGCATAAGTGCTGCCTGCCGTAGTGGCTGTCGGCACTGTGAAAATGAGCGGAACGGACGTCGCCCCTGCCGTGAATGCCGCGCAGACGCCTTCGGCTGCAGAGAATGTCCCGCTGCGGTCAAAGTCGATCCAGCCGCACAGATCACCACTACGGGAAGCACCACTGATAGTGGGAGTTACGGAATATATCGACCCAATCTGGCTGGTGTTGAGCACAGGCATGGATGTCAGTGCATCTTGGGTATCACCGGGCGCCGCACCGGCAGCAGCCGCCAACGGGCTGGCCGTTAGCAAACCGGTCCCAGTCGAATTACCGTTGTGCGTGGCGGTATTTTCGGCGGTTACGCCAGAACCGAGGCGTAGGTCAGTGACCAAATGCGCGGCAGCCGTTACGCCACCTTCATAGGTCGTCGGTGCACCACCGAAATCTTCGTCGAAACTCCAGCCGACGGCATAAGCATCGCCACCGCCCGCCCAAGAGTTAGGGCCGGCAGTCGTGCGGTATGCCTTCAAATTTAATTGCAGGATTGAAAGGTTGCCATTCACCTGGACCGAACCGCAGCCAGCCGTTGTCGTGGCGCTCACACCGCAGTTGACGTTGAGCGTTGTTCCAGGCGCATTCGGGTTGCCAAAAACTTCAGTTGCTGAGATGGTGAATGTAGCGGACGCTGCCCCGGCAATCGAAGAAAAGGAAATCCCGGGCGACGATGCACCAGCGTTTATCTGCAATCCTGTACCCAATTCCATGGCACCAACCGTTCCACCAATGCGCGTGATGTGCATGCGTGGGTTGACAACTGGTACTGCCCCGCCGATTGGATCGGTCATCGTGAAACGATAAGTCCCAAGGCCTGTACAAACAGTCGCCGCGGCACCACTGGTAACGCAAGGTTGGGTTTTGGTAAGAAAAGCTAGCCCGTTCATGGTCGCTGGAAGGGTTGGATTGCTTGTGAACGGACCGGGCGTACCCGACGCTGTGGAATTCAGCCAAGTGGTATTGGTGCCCCCGGGGCTCAGGAAATAAGCGCCCGAGGTACCAGAAGAAGCGCCTGCAGTGAATTGACCATTGGCTGTGCCCGACACGGTCAAACCCGAAGGCGTCGTTTTTGAATAGGTGCCGGTTTCACCAGTTGTTCCAGAAAATACCGTACCCGTTACAATGCCGGAACCGGTCCAGCTGTTCGCGGGCGTCGTCGGAACTTCAAAGGCATGCGCCGCCAACGTCGAACCAAAGAGTATAATACTAAAAAAAGAAAAGCTACTGCGCAGTTTTCGCCAAAATGCAACCGGCATTGCAATGCAACCGAACACCAATGCCGCCATCGCCATTCCAAGCAATTCAATAGCCATATATCCGCCCCTCGCCTTCAAACCGCAACCAAGCATTGGCCGCTGTTCCGAAACCTGTTCTTCACCCGATACGCAATTTACAGAACTGAAAGACACTGCCGCCGATTGTATGTGGCGTGAACATGACTGAAGCCCTAATCAGCATCGAATCATACGACATCGACGTGTACTCTAGTATGAATTGCAGGAATCGCCGTCAAACAGAAAGTGAAGGAAATCCTAACTGACGTTAACAAAGCCTTGCAGACATGCAGCAGAGTTTAAGTACGGGTCGGTATTGTGATTTATGCGTATTAATTCAGGTACGCACATTTAACCATTTGCTAACCACCCCGCCAAACGTGGCCTTAATGCCTGATTGCTATCCTTTCTCTGTATGGGACTGGGGAATTTCCAATGATTGATCAAAACAGCCTTCTAAACGCCGCCTCCGAGGGCCTTCGTGTCGACATTGGCAAAGCACCGGAAACTGCGCCAGCCGAGCCCGCCTTCAAGCGCAACCGCTCGGAAGGTTATGTCATCGAATGCGACGGCAACCGCGCCATTATATCAGCTATCTCCGGCAAATCATCTGGCGCATCTGATGACTACTGGGCTGTTGGCCAGCTCATTTCAATTCGCGTTGGCGACAACCGCATCGTTGGCCTCATTTATGAAATCAAAGCTGAGGATCCAAATTGGGATCCAAGCAATGACCATGTTGTTCATATCATGGTCGAACTTACTGGTGAAATCCGGCAGGATTCCCCAGAAAGCAGCGCTTACTTTTCGGGCGGCATCAAATCTTACTCCTACATGGGCGCTTTGGCCCATAGAATTCGTCATGCCGACTTGGCTGCCGTATATGCAGCAAGTGGCGCAAAGACCGTCAATATTGGCTCTTTGTCGCAAGATAATTCTATTCCAGCAATCATTGACATCGACAAACTCTTATCGCGCCATTTCGCTGTCGTTGGCACAACGGGCGTTGGTAAATCCACAGCTGTTACCCTTCTGTTGCGCAAAATCGTTGAAACGCGTCCCGACATTCGTGTGTTGATCCTTGATCCGCATAATGAGTTCTCGTCCGCCTTCCCAGAACACGCAATAACTGTTGAAGCTGAAACACTAGAAATGCCGTTTTGGATGTTCCGCTTGGAAGAGTTTCAAGAGGTTATCTTCCGTGGTCGTCCAGCTGTAGCCGAAGAGCTAGACGCTTTGCGCGACCTTATCCCATTGGCAAAACAGCGTTTCAAAAAAGGCTCCGGCACGGAAAAGTCAGGCTTGCGCCGTGACAAAGAATTCACGACTTTTACCGCAGATACGCCGGTCCCTTATCGTATTGTCGAACTTTTATCCCTGATTGAAGAGCGAATCGGATTGCTCGATGGCAAAGCAGAGCGTCCACATTTGCGCGCGTTGAAAAACCGCATTGATAGTGTCGTCAATGATCCGCGCTTCAAGTTTATGTTTGGCGCAAAAACCGTCGAAGATAACATCGACAGCATCATCCGCCACATTTTCCGTATCCCGCAAAATGGCAAACCGATCTGCGCGTTCCAACTGTCCGGCATCCCATCAGAAGTGGTCAATTCCGTAGCATCAATTCTTTGCCGCCTCGCCTTCGATTTGGCGCTCTGGTCTGAAGGCACGATTCAAACCCTCGTCGTCTGCGAAGAAGCCCACCGCTACATCCCTGCCGACCGCGAAACTGGCTTCGTACCAACTCGCCAAGCCATTGCACGTATCGCCAAAGAAGGCCGTAAATACGGCGTTTATCTTGGCGTTATCACGCAGCGCCCGGGTGAACTCGACAGCACGATCCTGTCCCAGTGCAACACCATTTTCGCCATGCGCCTCGGCAACGAACGCGACAAGGACATCATCCGCCAAGCTGTTTCCGGTGCAGCGAAAAGCACGATTTCGTTCCTCTCGTCCATCGCCAACCGCGAAGCCATCGCATTCGGTGAGGCATTGGCCACGCCCATGCGTATGATGTTTGAAACAGTGCCAAAGGCTAAACTGCCGGGCAATCATATTTACGAAAACCAAGAAAAGCTGGCCGCTGGTATTGCTGGTGTTGGCTTGGATACGGTGATCAATCGTATGCGTCTGACCAAAGAGCAAGAAAAAGACGAAGAAACCGGCTTTGCTCTACCGCAAGATCCAGCGCCCGCACAGTCTCGTTTCGGTGGCGAAATGCGCCCGATGTCCGCAGAACCACCAATCCGCCGCCTCACAGATCAACCCGCAAGCTATCAAGCAAGCACTGATCTGCGCTTGGGTCGCCGCGATACCGATCCAGCTGTACGCACGCCGTTCGGCGCTCGATAAACTTTAATTGTCATTACACGCGCCGCACGCTTGAGCGGCTTTGCTCCTGCGACATAGCGCTAGCCGTATCATTGACGGATAGTGGGCGAACATGCGCTTTATTGTACACATAAGACTTTCGCGTCGCAGGCCACAAGCCACACCGTCGTTGCGCGCGTTATGACTGATATGCGCGGGATTTTCTTGCTCGCAACCCCCATTAACGCACGAAACGCGCATACAATCCTGCCAAGCGCCGAAGTATGTTTCAACCATTCCTTTGATATGTTGCTTATGCGCAAAGCCTAATAGCTAAGTTTAATTGCTTCGGTGAAAATGCTGTGATCTAACAAACGAGAGAACTCTGCTCATCGCCGTTGCAATACAGATTTATATTTTGGAGTTTTGCGCGGGCTTTGTTTACGCCATCCAAAGCCCAGCATTGTGCCACCAAGCATTCGATCTATGACATTTAGATGAGTGACGGACTTACTGACAGAAACACTTGGTGAAGGCTTTTACGCAGCACACACGCGGTTGCGGCCTTGACGCTTGGCTTGATATAACATGCGGTCGGCACGGCGATAGAAACTATCAGGCGCTTCGACACCGTCCCAAGCCGCGATGCCTACAGAAGTCGTCACTTTGAGACGAACATTGCCAGATTGAATGACGAGTTCTGCTACCGCGCGACGAATGCGTTCGGCAAATTTGTTGAGGCCTTCCAAATCCATATTGGGGGCAACAACAGCAAACTCTTCGCCGCCAATACGCGCAGCGATATCATGATAGCGCGTAAAGTTTTTCAAACACCCGGAAACTTGCCGCAAGACTTCATCACCCACATCATGTCCATGTGTATCATTGACCATTTTGAAATGATCAAGATCCAGCACGATAAGCCCGATAGGCTTTTCAATGCGGCGGAACTCTTCTAAGTATTCTTTGAGCGCATCGTCAAAATAGCGACGGTTCTGCATACCTGTAAGGGCATCTGTCAGTGCAGCGTGCTCCAATGTTTCAGAACGCGCTGAAAGTGTCTGCGTCATTTCACGCAACTTACCACCTTCTTGGGCAGTGCTACGAATTTGTGGGAAAATGAAAAACAAACCAAAAGCCAATGCAGTCACTAAAAAACTAGCACTGACAATCAAATAGGTTTGCATCACTTTATGCACACCTTCCAGAACAACATCATGCGATTGGCTAAGCGTCGAACTGGCCAAGTACAAAGCACCGCCTGCTGCTAGCAAAAGCAACATGAAAATAGCAAACGCAATTTCGGACCGATGTAAGCGCATTAAAGTTCCCTAGTTCTGGGAGATATCTGACATGATGAACTTACATACGAGTTAAAATTGCGCCGAGTTTCGACAATTTACGCAAAGGTAAGGCGATTCTATTTTTTATAGTTAATGTGTTTCTAATAAAACTGCCAATTGGTTGCAAGTTGGTGACGAAACCAAGTGGTTTGGCGCTTGACATATTGCCTGGTCGAGAAATTTGCTAATCGCAAAGCAGTCTCCAAATCGCTATTGCCGATTACATGATCAATAAATTCGGGCACGCCGATGGCTTTCATTGCTGGCAGCGTTTTGTCCAATTGAAGCGCCATCAACGCAGCCACCTCTTCCAAAGCACCAGTTTTTACCATTCTATGCAACCGCGCAATCACACGCTCATCGAGCACCGATCGTTCGGGCAAAAGACAAATTTTCTCGCTAGCATCGACGTCAACCAATGGCTCGCTGCCTTTTGATTGCCAATGCGTTATGGTTTCCCCACTGGCCTCCAATATCTCCAAAGCCCGCACAATGCGTTGTCCATCTTGCGGTTTTATGCGTCCAGCGGCGTTTGGATCTTGGGCGGCAAGCAACGCATGCAACGCTTTTGGTCCAGCCTTTTCCAACTGATATCGCCATTTTTGACGCACCGTATCCGGCACATCCGGCATTTGCGAAAGCCCACCCAGTAAAGCTTTGAAATAAAGCCCGGTGCCACCGACAAAAACCGGCACGCGGTCCTTCAAATCTTCACGGTTCAGAAGCAAAGAAACGTCGCCGATCCATTGCGCCACCGAATAATTATGGCTGGGGTGTACATGACCATAAAGATGGTGATCAACAATGGCCAAATCATCGTCTGGCGGGCGTGCCGTCAAAACGCGCAACACGTCGTAAACCTGCATCGAGTCCGTATTGACAATATAGCCGCCGCACGCCTTTGCTTTTTCTATTGCAAACGCAGACTTGCCGCTTGCAGTTGGGCCAGCTATCAAGATCGCGCGCTTTTTTGTCATCCACTCATCCGGAATCGTTCATGTTCGTTGCCACACTCATAACCAATCCAACAGCCCCTGTCTTGACCTCTACGTTGGTCGAAAAAGTGGCCTCTGAAATTGGGGCAAAATCGGTCTATTGGCTGGCGGATGGTATTGCCGTTGACATGCTTTTAAACAACGATCCAAGGGAAGCCGAGCCGCATATTGCTGAAGTTTTAGTGCATTACCCAGTCGATATCGTCATTCAAAAAGTAGAGGGACGGCGCAAAAAGCTCCTAATCGCCGACATGGACTCCACCATGATTGGCCAAGAGTGCATCGATGAACTGGCCGACGTGGTTGGCCTAAAAGACCATGTCTCAAAAATCACAGCGCGCGCCATGAATGGCGAAATCCCGTTCGAAAGCGCTCTGCGTGATCGGGTCGCATTACTCAAAGGCTTGAAGTCAAACGTTGTCACCCAAGTCATTCAACAGCGCATCACGCTCACATCAGGCGGGCGCGAACTAATCGCTACCATGAAAAAGAATCGCGGCTATACCGCACTCGTTTCAGGCGGCTTCACGTCCTTTACCGGCCCAATTGCTGCCATGCTTGGCTTCGATGAAAATCAAGCCAACATATTGGAAGAGGCCGATGACGTGTTTGTCGGTACAGTACGAGAACCCATACTTGGTCGCCAAGCCAAAGCTGATGCACTGCTTGCTCTATGTAAAAAGCTCGAAATATCAACGGATGACGCCATGGCCGTTGGCGACGGCGCAAATGATTTGTCGATGATCCAACTCGCCGGTTCTGGCGTCGCACTCCACGCCAAACCATCCGTCGCAGCACAAGCCAAGCATCGTATCCATCATGGCGACCTAACCGCGCTCCTCTATATGCAAGGCTATCGCAAGGCGGATTTTGTTGCATGAAAACCGATCATCAAATCCCCACAGAACGTTTGCTTCTACGTTCGTGGAATTTGAGCGAAGTCGACCGCCAAGCCTTTCATCGCCTCAACAATAACTCTCAGGTCATGCACTACTTCCCTCACCGTAAGACGCGCCAAGAATCCAACGACTTGTTGGAAAAAATACTGATCATGAACAGTGAGCAAGGCTACGGATGGGCAGCAATTTGTCTGAGAGAGATCAAACGCCAATCGGTTTTGCGGGCATTGCACCAGTGAATTATTTCAAAGCGGCATTCCTTCCCGGCGTTGAAATAGGTTGGCGGTTGCTTCCCGAGTTCTGGGGCCACGGTTACGCCAGCGAAGCGGCACGCTCACTTTTAACGCATGCCTTTGATGACTTAGCTATCAACCGGATTGTTGCATTTGCCGCGTCCGACAATCACGCGTCCATAAACGTGATGAAACGCATTGGAATGATTGCAGAACCGCACTATGATTTTGATCATCCTAACGTACCCGATACGCACCCACACTTGAAGCGGCATGTCGTTTATGCAGCCCACCGGTGATAAAAAAGGCGCCCCTACGGGACGCCTCTAACGAGAGATATTGCGAAAATACTACTCAATCCGCAGCGTCAAAAACCGCAGTTCGCCTGTCTTTGATGAAATCATCAACAGCGCATTTTTGCGGCCTTCTTTTTTCAAAGCTTCAATACGCTCAACAAAGTCCTTAGCAGTCTCCACTGTTTCTTGCGCAACTTCTGTAATCACCTCGCCAACGGCCACGTTCTTTTCCGCCGCGACTGATCCGACTTTAACCTCAGTGATCACCACGCCTTTAACATCCGTAGCAATCTCAAACTTCTTGCGCATCTCTTCATCAAGATCACTCAAAGTCATACCCAAAGCCTTGGTCTCAACAACCGCCGGAGATTTTGAAGGTTCATCGCCATTGTTAGCAAGAGTTTTCTCGCCATCTTCAAGGCGCCCAAGTTTCACTTTAATCGTTTGCTCTTTGCCCTTGCGAACAATCACTACATCGACACTATCGCCAACGCCGCTTTCAGCAACGGCGCGAGACAAATCACGCGCTTCTTTGATCGGCTTGACGCCAAATTGCTTGACCACATCGCCAGCCAGCAGCGTGCCATTGTCCACCGGGCCACCCTTGATAATGCCAGCGATTAGCGCACCATCAGAATTTTCCATACCAAGGCTTTCGGCAATATCGTCTGTCACCGGCTGAATGCGCACACCGAGCCAGCCGCGGCGTGTCTCGCCATATTTGCGCAGTTGATCAACCACACCAATCGCCAATTCCGCAGGGATCGAAAATCCCAAACCAATCGAACCACCAGATGGTGAAATAATTGCCGAGTTAATGCCAACCACTTCGCCGTCCATATTGAACAGTGGACCGCCGGAGTTGCCGCGGTTGATAGAAGCGTCTGTTTGTATAAAACGATCATAAGGACCAGAATTAATATCGCGGTTGCGCGCCGAAATAATCCCGACCGTAACCGTACCACCAAGACCGAATGGATTGCCAATCGCCATCACCCAGTCGCCAATCCGCGCCTTGTCAGAATCGCCAAATTTGACCGCTGTCAGCGGATATTTTTTCGGATCAACTTTCAGCACCGCCAAATCGGTCTTCGGGTCTTTGCCCACCAACGTCGCTTTAAGTTTTTTGCCATCACTCAAATTGATTTCGATTTCGTCCGCATCCGCAATCACGTGATTGTTGGTGACAATAATGCCTTCCGCAGCATCAATGATGAAACCAGAACCAAGCGATTGAACTTTGCGGCTGTTGCGTCCACCATTCTCAGGACCGCCTTCATTTTCGTTGCCGCCATTTTCCTCACCCGGATTGCGGCCTGGACCTTGCTTGTCAAAAAATTCGTCAAAAAATTCTTTGAAAGGCGAACCATCGGGCAGACTTGGCGGCGCGATGGGACCACCATCGGGTCCATCAACCGTTTGCGACGTCGAAATGTTGACCACAGCATTCAAAAGGCCTTCGGCCAAATCCGCCACCGACTCAGGGCCTTTGGCATAGCTCTCAGATACACTTTGCAAAACGGTTGTTGCCGTGAGCGCAGAGATGCTCAAAGCCAAAACAAACTTGGCCAATCGCGATTTACCGCCACTAACGCCCTTATTATCCAAAACCATATTGCTCATCGCAGTCCTATCCTCACCAAATTCCATAATCGCCGTTAACAGCAAACCTTATGTGTTCGAAAATTAAGGCCCGATTGCGACAAAAGGAAATCACATATTCGAGCGCTCATCGTGTGCGTAGTTTTTTACCCCCGGACCAGCCACACAATCACAACGCCCAGCGCCATGCACACAAATCCGACCGTACGCAGAGTGCTAGCTGGCAGTTGTAGAACTTCTACGGCCATGCGTTTTGCCATCCCTGGCGCACCGCCGTAGATAAGACCTTCAAACACAAACAGAAGCCCGACTGCAGTTAAAAAATCGCTCATGGTTTGGGCTGTGCAAGACCTGACGAGCCAAGACCTGACGAACCAAGACCCGAAGAGCTTTGCATGAAGCGGAAAAACTCGGATTGTGGAGAAAGCATCAAAGTCGTGCCATCACCGGCGATGCCAGTCTTATAGGCTTGCAGCGAGCGATAGAATTTGAAGAATTCTGGGTCGCGGCCATAAGCATCGGCAAACACCTTGTTGCGCTCAGCATCGCCCTCACCGCGCAAAATGTCGGCATCACGCTGCGATTCCGCAACAATCACCACCGCCTCACGATCTGCTTCCGCCTTGATGCGTGTGGCCTGTTGATTACCAAGCGCGCGCAA
>JBGTAU010000448.1:0-1919 GCA_041749675.1 Rhizobiaceae bacterium
CTGCGATGCCGATGTTTTTTGAAAATGCCCGATGTGCGACCAATTCCACCAACCCTTCGGAAAAATCGCGCAAGTCAACGTGTTCTGGACGTAAATCAATGCGCCCAGCCTCAATCTTTGAAAAGTCGAGAAGATCTTCAATCAAGGTCATCAAAGCGTTTCCGGAAGCAGTCACTGCGTCGACATAAGTCTTCTGTTCCGCCGTCAACGACGTGTCGGCGAGTAGCCGCGACATGCCGGTAATGCCGTTTAACGGTGTGCGTATCTCATGACTAACGGTGGCAAGGAACTGCGATTTAGCGAGATTGGCGGCCTCTGCTTTTTGACGTGCATCAACCAACAGTGCTTCGCTTTCTTTACGTTGATGTATGTCGCGGGCAACGGCACGGAAAAGTGGTCGACTTGTGCCTGATACCGGCATTACCCTGATTTCGATCCACGAAAACCATCGATTGGAAATTTTTAAGTCAACGGGTGCGACGCGCGGGCTCATACGATCACGTGGAACTTCAATTCCAAGACTAAGAAGGGTTTCACCAACAATTTTTGATGCGTCTAAACCAAGCGTATTGGCAAAATTTTGGTTGCAAGCGGCCACAACATTGCGCGCATCGAACAGAACAACCAAGTCACCCAATTGATCAAACAGGTCTGAAGCGCGTTCCTCGCTTTCGGATAATTCCCACAAATTGTCCGCCATGCGTTCATTGTCGATATGCAAGGCCTGCATCGTCGATGATAAGTTGTTAAAGTCTCTTGAAGCGACATAGGTCAGCGCAGTGGTGGACAGTGTCAGCACGATGGCAATCAGCGTAAGCGCTGGCGAAAACCCATCGCTTGAGGCGATAATCCACATGCCAAGCGAGACGCCAGATAAGGCTACCGCGGCCATAGCAAGTTCGCGCGCTCGGCTTGATGGCAGCCGCGCTTGAATGCGTTCTTCAATCCGAGCAGTGTGTTCAACTGAGCGCGAATGTTTGCTTGTCATAAAATGCCCTAACTGATCCCCATCAACGGGACACTGTTAAACCAATTATGTGCAATAACATTTGGACAGTTCGTTAAAAATTTAGGCAACCGTGCAGATTTCTGAAATTTCGGTATCAATAGTCTGCGACAAGACGTCCTTTCACCCGACCGGCAATGATTGCGTGCCCAGCCTCAATCAAATCATCAAAGCCAATTGTATTAGAGAGCTTGGCCAATTTATCCAAGGGCAAATCCTGTGCAATTCGATTCCAAGCGTTGATCCGAACGGACCGTTCAACCATCACAGAATCAACGCCGCGCAAGGTGACTCCGCGCAAAATGAAGGGCGCGACTGTGGCCGGTAGATCCATGCCTTGCGCCAAGCCACATGCAGCGACAGTGCCATTATAGGCAGTCATGGCTAGGACATTTGCCAAAGTGTGGCTCCCGACCGTATCAATTGCCGCTGCCCAACGCTCTTTGCCAAGTGCTTTGCCTTGTTCTGACAACTCAGCGCGATCAATGATTTCGCGTGCGCCCAAGTTAGTTAGGAAGTCACTTTCGAAGACGCGTCCGGTGGAAGCAATGACGTGAAACCCGAGCTTGGCCAAAACGGCGATCGCAACGGTACCAACGCCGCCAGCTGCGCCGGTGACCAGAACCGGCCCGGATGCTGGCGTGACGCCCTGCTGTTCCAGTGCCATAACGCACAGCATGGCCGTGTAGCCAGCAGTGCCAACAGCCATTGCATCATGGCCGCTCAACCCTTCCGGCTGAGCGATGAGCCATTCGCCGTTAAGCCGAGCGTGCCCTGCATAAGCGCCATAATGCCCCTCACCGACCCCCCAGCCATTGAGCACCACTTTGTCGCCGATGTTCCATTCCGCGCTTTCACTGGCAATAACAGTGCCAGCAAGATCAATTCCGGGGATCATTGGCCAACGCCGGAT
>JBGTAU010000449.1:0-4318 GCA_041749675.1 Rhizobiaceae bacterium
CGAATTGTCATTGATCGCATTCCCGACCCAAGAATTGTTTGATGAGAAAATCAACGAGTTCGATCTGGTGATTTTTGATCGCTATCAGCACCGCAATATTCTGCCCTATACCTACTACGACAACATCGCACGTTATGTCGAAAATGGCGGTGCGTTGTTGGTGGCCGCCGGTCCGGAATATGCAGGCGAATTGTCGATTGCCAACACACCGCTTTCAGCCGCATTGCCTGCGCTACCGACTGGCGGCGTCGAAGAGACCGCCTTTTATCCGCGCCTGACAGACATTGGCAAACGCCACCCCGTCACACGCGGCCTCGAAGGCGCAAACACCGAACCGCCCAAATGGAGCCGTTGGTTTCGCTTGATAGATAGTGATCAACCAGAAGGCAATGTCGTCATGAAAGGCCCCGACGACAAGCCGCTGTTGGTGTTCAATCGCAAAGGGAAAGGCCGCGCAGCGGTTTTATTATCTGATCAAGGATGGCTGTGGGCGCGTGGATTTGAAGGCGGCGGCCCACACGTTTCGCTTTATCGGCGCACGGCACACTGGTTGATGGCTGAACCTGAACTAGAAGAAGAGGCCCTCAATGCATCGAGCAGTGGCACATCTTTAGAAGTCGTGCGCCAAACAATGGCGGAAACCACACCTGATGCCTCTGTGGTGTCTCCAAGCGGCACATCGTCCACCATCAAACTCGTTCAAAGTGAGCCTGGACTGTTTCGCGGAAAAATGAACAGTGACGAAATTGGTTTGTTCCAAATCAGCAATGGCGAACTCTCAACACTCGTCCACGTCGGGCCGCTTGACGCGCCAGAGTTCAAGTCCATCATCTCAACGTCGGTGCCCATGCAGCCCGTTACTGATGTCACCAAAGGCGCAATCCGCCGCCTCTCCAATGCGTCCGGTGCGGTTTCTGTGCCAGATATTGTACCCATCAGCCAAACCGGCGAGGCGCAAGGCACGACTTGGATTGGACTGCGGCGGACAAATGAAACGGAGTTGCTTGGCGTCAGCCGCCTGCCCCTATTCAGCGGTCTCATTGGTCTTGGCCTGTTGCTGGCTGCCATCGCGGCCATGTGGTGGCGCGAGGGACGTTGATCGGCTTGCCGCATGGCGCACAATGCCAGCAACACCCAGAGCAGCACCTTCAACGAGCTCACACGCCAAAATCCGATTTTGATCAACGGGCGCGGGAAACAACACCGTACCTTTTGCCATCATTTTGAAACCAAATGGCCCATAGTAAGGCTCGTCGCCAACCAACACCACAAGATGATGCCCAGCATTTTTCGCCAGTTCCAAGCACTCTTTCATCAATGCTCGCCCGATTCCGCGGTTCATGAACGCAGGTGAAACGGCGAGTGGCCCAAGCAAAAGAGCAGTATTTTGTCCAATCATGATGGGCGTAAGCCGCACCGATGCGATCACTTTGCCATCAACAACACCAACCCGCGACAACCCGCGATCATGCGGCCCACCTTCACGAATGCGAAAAGCAGCGCGCGCAAAACGCCCGGGACCAAACGCATCAGCGTGCAGGTTTTCAATTTCTACATCATGTTCGGGAAGTTCAGTGCTCGTTTTAACGGCAGGATTGGTCATGGCAATCTCTCAAATGTGAATGGCAAATGGCGTGCAAAAGCACAGGACGACGCGAGCGTTAGCGTCGTCGTTCGATAGAAATGCCATTTCCAAATGCTTTGACCATAAAACTGCGCTATCATTGTTCAACGCATTGTTCAACACTCTTGAGGTGTTAAATCTTACGATAGCCACTAAATGAGCGGCAAAGGAGACTGTTATGGGACAGCTTGTTGACGGCATTTGGCAGGACGTGTGGTATGATACAAAATCGACGGGCGGTAAATTTGTCCGCTCAATCGCCGGTTTTCGCAATTTTGTAACCGCCGACGGTACTGCGGGACCAACCGGAGAGGCGGGCTTCAAAGCCGAAAGTGGACGCTACCACCTCTATGTTTCGTATGCATGCCCCTGGGCGCATCGCACGCTTATCTTCCGCGCCCTCAAAGGACTCGAGGATCACATCAGCGTTTCTGCTGTGCATCCATTGATGCTGGCAAATGGCTGGACGTTTGAACCTTTAGGCGACATCGCACAAGGCGACGCGTTGTTCGCAAGCCATTATTTGCACCAAATTTACACCCGCGCGAATCCCACTTATTCGGGCCGCGTCACGGTGCCCGTGCTTTGGGATAAACAGCGCAACACAATCGTTTCCAACGAGAGCAGCGAAATCATCCGTATGCTCAACAGCGCATTTGACGGCGTAACTGGCAATGATTTAGACCTCTATCCAAAAGCACTGCGTTCAGAAATTGATGCGCTGAATGCCGCCATTTATCCTGCGGTGAATAATGGCGTCTACCGCGCAGGGTTTTCCACCACCCAAGAAGCCTACAATGCGGCATACCTCGAACTTTTCACCGAACTCGATCGCCTTGAAAACCTACTCGCCACGCGCCGCTATCTAACCGGCGACACCATCACCGAAGCCGACTGGCGCTTGTTTACAACGCTCATCCGTTTTGATGCTGTTTATGTCTCGCATTTCAAATGCAATCGAAACCGCATTATAGATATGCCAAACCTGTCAGGCTGGCTGCGCGAATTATACCAAATGCCCAAAATTGCCGAGACCGTGAACTTTGTACACATCAAACAACATTACTTTTCCAGCCATGGGATGATCAACCCGACGCGCATCGTTCCTCAAGGTCCGCATATCGATTTCACCGCTCCGCATAATCGCGGTGATCTGTGATTACCAGATTTCCGCAGTCACAGCTCCGTCAAACACCTCTGCCAGTCGTTCGCGCGTGGCGCGTGTCGTGCCAGCGGGCAATTGATCAAGCGCGAAAAAGCCGGAGTCAGCGATTTCATGATCTGGTATTTTGGGTGCTTGTTGCCGATAATGTCGACAAACATAGAACGCCACATGGTCACGCTTTGACATCCGTCCATTAAAGTAAACCGAGAACAAAGTCGGTTTGCCAGTGAGGATGATATTACCCTCTTCCAACAATTCTTTCCGCAATGCCTGCAATAAGGTCTCGCCCGTCTCCACGCCGCCACCGGGCAATTGCCATCCCGGCACGTATGTGTGACGAATGAGAAACACTGTGTGCGCCTGCTCATCGAACACCAATGCCCGCACGCCCAAGGTCATTGGCCGTTTCAAACGGAAATAGAGATGGAATAATTTCCCGCGCAGCCGCGCTAACAGTGATAATTTTATATCGCTCATGGCACTGGCATAATCGCTCGCCATCAATTAATCGAGAGCCATGTTCTCACTCGCCCACATTTCTGATGTTCACCTTTCACCGTTGCCGCCAGTTCGAACCCACGACTTGATCTCAAAACGCATCACCGGCTATGCGAACTGGATGGCAAATCGTGCGATGACCCACGGCACGGGGTCGCTTGCAACTTTGATTGCCGATATTAAGTTGCATGCCCCAGACCACGTTGCGATCACCGGCGACCTTGTAAACTTGGCGCTGGGAGCGGAGTTTGAGGCAACCCGCCGTTGGCTCGAAGCGTTCGGACCGCATGATTGGATATCGGTGATCCCCGGCAATCACGATGCTTATGTACCCAGCGCCCTGTTAAATGCTCATCGCGCATGGGGCAGTTATATGCCAATTAACATTGGTCCCGCGATTTCACCACAGAGTATTGACGCCGGCTTTCCCTACGTTCGTGTCAAAGGCCCAATGGCAATCATCGGCGTTTCTTCAGCCGTCGCCAGTGCACCATTTTTAGCGACCGGACGATTTCGCAACGATCAAGCCGAACGATTGCGAAGTGCACTTTCTCAAACAGGTAAGGACGGATTGTTTCGAGTGGTGCTGATTCACCATCCGCCGTTTCGCTATGACGGCGACGTTGCAAAACGGTTGTACGGCATCCGCCTATTCCACCGAATTATCAAAGCGGCGGGCGCCGAATTGGTGCTTCACGGCCACACCCATCGCGCTTCGTTCCAACAAATTGGCCAAGGGAACACCGCCACACCAGTCATTGGCGTACCATCCGCCAGCCAATTACCGGGCGGTCACAACCCCGCCGCGCAATGGAACGAATTCAACCTGTCGGGCGAAGCCGGTTCATGGACCTGTGAGTGGACTGAACGCGGCGTTCAGTCGGACGGCACGATTGCGCAACTCAGCAAGCAGACTATCTGGAACAATGGCAAAACTATCGGCAGGCTTTGACTAGGACTTGAAATAATTCAACAGACCAGTCAGCCAAGGCAGGTTGTTAGACAAAAGTGCCAGCAGCAAACCGCCACCT
>JBGTAU010000450.1:0-1993 GCA_041749675.1 Rhizobiaceae bacterium
ATATCCTGTGTGGCAACGGGTCAGATGAGGTTTTGGGACTGCTCTGCCAGACGTATCTTTCGCCGGGCGATGAAGGCATTTTCACCGAGCATGGATTTCTGGTTTATAAAATCTACATTATGGCGCAAGGCGGCGTGCCAGTTGTTGCTCGAGAAACCCAAGAAACGGCCAATGTTGATGCCATTTTGGCCTGCGTGACGCCGCGCACCAAAATTGTGTTTCTTGCCAACCCGAACAATCCAACGGGAACTTATATTCCCATCGATGAGGTGCGCCGTTTGCACGCTGGTTTACGCAAAGATATTTTGCTGGTGCTCGATGCCGCCTATGCCGAATATGTACGCCGCAATGATTATGAGGCGGGCGTGGAATTGGTGTCTTCAAACGAAAACGTTGTGATGACGCGAACATTCTCGAAAATCTACGGCCTCGCCGCTGCTCGTATCGGCTGGATGTATGCGCCCTCGCACATTATCGATGCAGTCAATCGCATTCGCAGCCCGTTCAATTTGAACTCCGCTGCAATTGCCGCTGGGGCAGCAGCGATGCGGGACCGTTTGCATATAGCGCATGCGGCGGACTTCAACGAGCATTGGCTTGGTTGGTTATCTGGTGAGATTTCAAATCTTGGGTTGCGCATCACGCCAAGTGCGGGGAATTTTTTGCTGGTGCATTTTTCTGATGCGGCTGGCAAAAGCGCAGCCGATGCTGATGCGTTTTTGACTGCACGCGGCCTTATCTTGCGCCGAGTCACATCCTATGGATTTCCCAATGCCTTGCGCCTCACTGTCGGCAGCGAAGAGGCCAATCGGCTTGTGGTCGCAACTCTTGCGGAATTTTTAGCATCATGAGCGTAGCAAAACCCATTTACGATACCATCGCGCTGATCGGCATTGGCCTGATCGGCTCGTCGCTTGCGCTTGTCATCCGGCGTGAAGGTTTGGCAAACACCATCAACATTTCGACCCGCAGCCCCGCGACATTGGCACGGGCAGAGGAGCTTGGTCTCGGCGATCATTATTTTACCGATGTTGGCGCTGCAGTCACTGGTGCGGATTTGGTCATTGTGTGCGTGCCGGTTGGTTCGTCCGAGGCCATTGCCAAAGCCATCGCGCCGCACTTGAAAGCCGGCGCTGTAGTGACCGACGTTGGATCGACGAAGGCGTCGGTTATTGCGCAGATGCAGCCGCATTTGCCGTCGTCCGTACATTTTATTCCCGGTCACCCGATTGCGGGCACAGAGAAGTCAGGGCCTGACGCTGGCTTTGCTGAACTGTTTGAAAACCGCTGGCTCATCCTTACACCGGTTACTGGTGCCGACGAAGGTGAAATTGCAAAGCTCACCCGTTTTTGGGAAGCATGCGGTTCAAATGTAGATCGGATGGATCCAGATCATCATGATTTGGTGCTCGCCATAGTTTCGCATCTGCCACATATTATTGCCTATAATATCGTCGGTACGGCTGATGATCTGGAAGCGGTGACGCAGTCGGAAGTGATTAAATATTCAGCTTCTGGCTTTCGTGATTTCACCCGCCTGGCTGCTTCCGATCCGACGATGTGGCGCGATGTTTGTTTGCATAATCGCGATGCGATTTTGGAAATGTTGTCCCGCTTTTCGGAGGATTTGGCTTCCTTGCAACGCGCCATTCGGTGGGGCGATGGGGATGCGCTGTTCAATTTATTTTCGCGCACCCGCACCATTCGCAAGTCGATTATTGATGCTGGGCAAGAGGTTGATCTGGTCGATTTTGGCCGCACGGCAAAGAAGCCTGAAAGTCATTGAATTGGCGGGATTTGTCCCAATGGGAAAAAACCGGTCGAGACTTTTCCCTTGCGGATTTTGACATCAATTTTTGCCTCGTTGCCGTCACCGTTGGCAGTCGCCAACGTTGTTATCATGGTCGTAATGACATTGGCAGCCTCTGGAGTGATCTGAGCAAGGGCGGTTCCAAGATTTTTCGGATCGGTAATTGCGATGTTCAGTTCTGCA